>JAPFCO010000291.1 GCA_026169505.1 Pseudogracilibacillus sp. | reverse complement strand
TTCGTTAGTTATGTGTTTAACGCACTACTTACGGATGAACAATTCATCTACTCAAAAGGGCTATTTATTCGTTCCAGCACTAGTTTGCACCAAGCCCTAGCACTTATTACTTTTAAACTAAATAAACATATCTTTTTCAACATATTTAACTATTTTTAATTTACTTCTTTATCATAGCAAATTGTCGTTGTTTGTCAATCATTTTATCATGCAAAAGGAACTTATTTCCGAACATTCAAATGACTTTAGCTCCTAATGTTCGCTTAAAGTGCTCTAAAGCCCATGCATGACCAGTAGGATTAAAGCTAGCTACAGCGTTTTGAGGAATTACGATCTCAAAACCTTTGTTGTATGCATCGACTGCTGTATGGAGTACACAAATATCGGTACACACTCCTACGATATATACTTCTTCTACGTTACGTTCCCTTAACTTTATTTCTAAGTTCGTACCTGCAAATGCACTATAACGCGTCTTTTCAAAATAAAACACATGTTCATCATGTTGATGAGCCTTATACAAGTCCTGTAAACTACCATATAAATCCATTCCTTTTGTACCGACAATATTATGTGGTGGAAATAAAGCAGATTCTGGGTGTAATTGATCACCTTCTTCATGCGCATCGATACCAAAAGTAACAAAGTCTCCTACATCGATAAACTCCTTTGTAATCGATACAATCTCCTCTTCAATTGCCTGACCTGGTTTTCCGCATGTCAATTTCCCGTCTTCTGCAACAAAGTCATATGTATAATCAACATTAATTAACGCACGTTTCATGTTTTCCCTCCAAATTAAATTACTTCTGTTTGCTCCTTAATACGATATGCTTCCCCATACTTTCTTTCAGCTGCATGATACGTTGGACCAACTTGATCTGTATATGTAAAACTATGCTCAATCGCTGTTGTAATAAAGCTTTTTGCTAATAATACTGCATCATGGATTGATTTACCTTTTGCTAAATAAGCCGCAATTGCCGCAGAATACGTGCACCCTGCTCCACTTGTGTTTACCGTATCTATTCTTGGCGCTTCAAATGTCGTAATTGTCGTACCTTCATAAAGCACATCAACTGCAGGACCTTTTAGGCGTCCGCCTTTTACAAGCACATATTCTGCTCCTAATTCATGTAAATCAATCGCTGCCTGTTTTAAATCAGCAACTGTTTGTAATGGACGATCATCTAATAGGATCGACGCTTCCGTCATATTTGGTGTAATCACAGTTGATAAGGGAATGAGCTTTTCCTTTAAAGCATGAATAGCATCATCTTTTAATAGTTTTGAATCTAATTTTCCAACCATCACAGGATCAACAATAACATGGTCTATTTCTGCGCTTTCGATTAATTCTGCTGTCCGTTCAATCACTTCTTTAGAAAATAACATTCCTGTTTTCAATGCATCAAAGCCAACCTGTGCTTGTGCTGTTGCAAATTGTGCTTCAATTGCTTCCATTGTTTGAGGGTGTACATTTTTACCTGTTTGTGGATGTCTGCCTACGATTGCTGTAACAACACTCATCCCATATACGTCTAATTCTTGAAATGTTTTTAAATCTGCCTGAATCCCGGCACTACCACCTGCTGCTGAACCTGCAATGGTAAGGACTCTTGATGGTTTATTCATAGGAACATCCTTTCTTTTACTTCGTTTAATCAATTTCATAATACTGATTTATCGCGACATCACTACAATATGTAGTTTCGTTGTAACGTTCTTAACTACATATCGTAGTGACGTAGCTGTTTTTTGTAATTATGAAATTGATTCCGTTGCGTGAACAAAGATCTATGCTAATTGTAATCCGATTATATCGTTTATATAATAAATAATTATACCATATTGAAAATTCCGTTGCCAAAAGATTGAATGGTCTGAATAATGACTAGTCTCTTTTTTGAGATTGTTAAAGTAAAATCAACATCTTGAATATACTCCCATTCTTAGTTTGTGACGATACAAATGACAAATACGAGCAATAAGAATAGCAGAAGCAGATCCTATTTCCATCCACTTCCACCTAGGTTATTTGTAATTCTATCATTCCCATTCTAAAAACTCGATCCGATTCCCAAAAAAATCATTTACATAAAAACGATTTGCACCTGGTAATTGATGATCTTCCTTTATCGTAATCTCATAAGCTTGTAAATGTATCTTTAATGCTTCTATTTGTTTTACCCTTATAGCTGGATGTGCCTTTCTTGCTGGCTGAAAGTCCGCTTCAATACCTACATGTAATTCCACTGAGCCACTCCGAAACCAAGCACCACCATTACGACGAAGTGATGCCGGCTTTTCAATTTCTTTAAATCCTAATATATCTTTATAAAATGCCCGTGCCTTGCTTTCTCCATTATACGGAGCTGCAATTTGTACATGGTCTAAACGTTCATATGAATATGACATTCAATCCACTCCTTTACCTTATGATATCAATTAATAGCAATAATAAATAATGCAGATATCCTCTTACAATCGATAAAGAATACTTATATGACAGCATGTATATTATATCTAATCTAGGGTAAATTACACTCAAACTAATATAGAGGTGAGCTCTTATGCAAAAGCAAACCGTATCCGAACGATATACGATGACAAAGAAAATGAATGCTCAAATTAAACCGACACAGCATATTTTACATGATGGGATGTCCGTACTAGAACAACAAACGATTTTGCTTTGCAATCAATTACAACAATCTTTATTAGAAGCACATCAATCTGTTCAACAAATGCTAACTGAATATCCGGAAAGCCATACTGCGCATGCTGCTAGTCTACGAATGACTTCTGCTCGGCAATTGATGCAACAATTAAATTCTGCTATTCCTAAAACAGCCTTTCCCTTATCAAAGAGCACCACACAACAGTTAAAACAATTAGAATATCAAATCGACAAAGCAAATGGAACATTGCAAATGATCCAACAATCCTTTGAAGCAGGCATTTCTACATAGACATACCATCTTATGTTTGATTTGTATCAATATGAGAGGCTTTTACGAAGTATTATGGCGATAATGGCAAAAATCATATCCATTTATCGAAGTCTTCTTGTATGTCAATTTCAATTAAAAAAATCGGATCTATCACCTTTCAAAAATAACTCTCTTGTCAATATTTCTTTACAATGGTGCGTGCTCTTTCTGGCCGATAAGTAGATCCTTTGAAACGTACAATAGTTGCCAGCACTCCTCCTGCTGTTATCGCATGGGAAGTAATCTTAGTTTATTTCACCTGTCTTCCTCCACTGTAGTACCTCTTGAACAGATTGTTTGATCTCTTCATATCCAGTACAACGACAAATATTTGAATCTAACCATTCATCAATCATTGCTTCATCCGCGTTTGGGCATTGTTCTATGAGTGCGTGACAATTAAGGACGAATCCTGGTGTACAATACCCACATTGGATCGCCCAATTTTGAATGAACTTTTCTTGGATCGGGCTATACTGAAACCCTTCAATCGTCGTAATCCTTTTATCCTTTGCCTCGACAGCTAGCATGTGACAGGCATTAAGTGGCATATCATTCACCAATACAGTACAAGATCCACAATCACCATTTTGACAACCCGCCTTTGTTCCGGTCAAACCGAGTTGTTCACGTAAAACATGTAAAAGTGTGTCAGCGTTCCTTACAGGGACCTGTTTTTCTATTCCATTTACAGTAAAGGATATCGTATGATTCATTTTTGCAATTCCTCTCTTTTACTTAATATGTCATGAAACATTCCCTGCAGCACAAATTCGCGGTATGCGGAGGAGCCTTCTTGATTATCTATTATTTGTGTAGGTAATGCTTCTACCATTTCTACTACTCGTACATCTTTTGCCTTTTTTAGATCGTTCGCCACATCCTCTACTTGCTTGACTCGGATTGGATTGTTAGACACACCAGATAGAGCAATCCGCGTATTTTCGCTATCAAAAAGACTAGTAGCTGTTACAAGAGGATAGTTTATTTGCGATTGTCTTGTTCTTTTCTCATGATAATAAGAAGCTTGCAATGCTTTTGCATTCGTAATAATTTGTACGATCCATTCTTCTGGAGCTATGGAAAAACGATCCGTGTACACATCATGAATGTTCACTTGCCTTATCCCTTGCTCTCCGGCAATGACAACCTCACTGTCTGCTAATAAAAAAGGTAATAATGCTTCTTTATAAGGTAAGTTGCTCATCATATTGCCACCAATCGTTATTTTATTCCGTGCAGTTCTCGTTGCAATCGAAAGTAAAACATCGGATAGTAATGGAAATAAGTCCGCTTCGATGATTTCTGTTAAGGTTACAGCAGCACCCAACGTTAACTCTTGTTCATCCGCCTTGCATAACTTACATGCGTCAATTCTTTTAATATCGATTACTAGATCTACTTGAATTTCATTCCTTCGCGCCCGACTTATGAACTCCGTACCACCACTATAATACATTGGCAAAAGCCCTTTTGACTTAGCGGTCATATAGACTTTGACTGCCTCTTCCACTGTTTCAGGTGTATAAAACTCAAATTCAAAAGGTATCAATTCTTCTCTCCTCGCGATTTTCTCCAAAGTAATTCAGGGGTGATCGGCAATTCATTCACCCGAATGTCTATTGCGTTAGTCAAACTATTAGCCAAAGCACCTGCCATCCCGATGACACCGTACTCCCCTATAC
>JAPFCO010000328.1 GCA_026169505.1 Pseudogracilibacillus sp. | reverse complement strand
GCCCTGCCAAAGGTTCTAATCCCTTTTCTTTCGCAATGGTTGCTCGTGTACGACGCTTTTGACGGTACGGACGATATAAGTCCTCTACTCGTTGTAATTGTGTCGCATTGGAAATATCGGCAGTTAATTTCTCCGTTAATTTGCCCTGTTCTTCAATTAAACGTAATACCTCTTCTTTTCGATCAGCTAACTGAACAGCATACGTCCATTTATCTTGAATCGTTTTAATCTCTACTTCATCGAGTCCACCTGTCGCCTCTTTCCGATAACGGGCTATGAAAGGCACGGTATTTCCTTCATCTAATAAATCGATTACTTGTTTTACAATCGACGTTTTTAATTTAATTTCTTTTGCTACTAGTTCTATTAATTGATCACTCACCAGTATCTCTCCTTCCAACTCTTTCATTTTACCAAAGATTCCACAACAAAGGCAGTATATACACATTTGTTATCAAAATGACATTAATCTACCTCTTTGCTACAAGAATCGTAACGTGATAACCAAAAAGTACCACTCAAAATAAGGTTATAAGTCTAATATGGAGCGATTAGGGCCAAAAAAATAACCCTTTTCATAGGGCTACTTTTTCAAATTATGTATAACTTTCCTCTAATACCTCACGTAGTTTTCTTAGCGAGCGACGTTGGAGACGCGATACATGCATTTGAGACATATCGAGCAATTCCCCTACTTCTTTTTGACTTAAATTATCATAAAAAAGAAATTTCAAAATTTGCTGCTCTCTTTCCGGTAATACTGGCAAAACACTCTCCAACAACATATGAATGTCTGCCTGATGATAACTATCCTCATCTGATCCGACTAATTCGAGCAATGAAATCGCGCCACCCTCTGCATCCATCTCATGACGATAATCAACCGAGAGTGCTTTATAACTTTTCGTCATCTCCATCGTTTCCAACACAGCTTCTTCCGACTCATCTAAATGATTGGCAATATCTGCTACAGTTGGTGAACGTTGCAATGAATTCGTTAATTCATCGACCGCCCGATTGATACGTGGGCCTAATTCCTTAATTCGTCGCGGAACATGTACACTCCACGTTTTATCACGAATAAATCGTTTGATTTCCCCAATAATAGTTGGAATAGCAAAAGCTTCAAATGTTTTTCCGAATGCTTTATCAAATCGCTTTGCCGCTATAAGTAAACCGATCATTCCAACTTGAGCTAAATCCTCGTGATTACCGCGATTATATGAATATTTTCTCGCTAAGGAGTGAACAAGTCCTTCATATTGTAATACAAGTTTTTCTTTCGCTGCTTCATCATTAGGGTTTTCTTGTAAGAGGTCAATCCAAGCATATACATCTTCAACCTCATCCTTACATTTCTGTTGGGACTTGCTCATCTATTTTCACCTCGGCTTCATCGAGATATTTTGTCATTAGTACGATTACACCATACTTGTTATTAATTTGTACTTTATCCATTAAAATATTAATTAAATATAAACCAAAACCTCCCTCACGAATTTCTGCTATCGGACTTATTTCTTCACGTTCAGACACTGGACCAATCCGGCTTTTAACTTCTTCAAAATCAAAACTTTCTCCTTGATCTGACACCATAATCTCGAGACGATCTTCGTACACACCAAACCCAAGTGAGAGTTCCCCAGTCTCTTTCTGTTCATAGGCATGTGACACAACATTTGTTGTCGCTTCAGATACAGCCACTTTTAAATCCTCGATGTCTTCATAAGAAAATCCCATTCGACTAGCAATTCCGGAGATAGTTAAACGAATAACACCAACATATTCAGGTTTAGCCGGTACCTTCACTTGAATGAAATCAAATTTTTCCATCGACTTTTTCACCTCGATCCGTTCCGTCAGTTTTAACATTCATAATTTTATCCAAACCAGTCACTTTAAATAATCGTAAGACACGATCTTTTACATTGATCAATTCCAACGTGCTTTTATGTTCCTGGCTCGATTTATACGCACTAATAAAAATACCAAGACCCGTACTATCTAAATACGTCGTCTTTTCCAAATCAACTTGCACGTTTTTACCTTCCACTTCGGTAAGTGGGATTAATTTTTCCACTAATAATGGTGCTGTAAATACATCTATTTCTCCTGTTAACTGAACGATTGCCGTATTGTTTGAATCTGATACATCAATCTTTAAATTCAAGTTATTTCACCCCATCTAATTCTAAAATCTATGTTCACTACCATACACTTTCCCCAACTTTATACCTAGCAAACGTCTTTTTTAATAATCATTAATGTAAAGTCATCTTTTAATTCAAAATCATCTAAATGGTTAAAATGAAAATACACTTGATGGACTTGTTCCTGTGCGGATAAATGTGAATATTGTTCAATCACTTCCAAAACTTCCTCTCGTTCAATGAATCGATTGGATCGTAAACATTCTGTTACACCGTCTGTTAACAACACGATATAATCTCCAGGTTCAAATTGTATTTCATATTGTGTATAATATGTATGTTTCAATACACCTAATACAAGACCTTGTGCATTAATCTCGAAAAACTTTCCTTCTTTTGCACGGTAATGGTATCCTGGTTCATGACCAGCTGATGAAAACCTAAAAATATTTGATGATGGAAAGAATTGTCCATAGAACATCGTAATAAACATATTCGAAGCTACATTTCTTTCTACCACACGATTTAAATGTCGTAATATCGCGCTTGGATTCATTAATTCATCATGAAAACTATCGAGTGCATACTTAATCATCGACATACTTAATGCAGCTGATACCCCTTTGCCAATAACATCTGCAATGGCAACTCCTAGTGAACCATCTTCCCCTTTTACAAAATGATAATAATCTCCATTTAATTGTTTAAAAGGAACACTAATAGCCCCAATATCTAAATCTTTTACATCTGGAACTTGTGTAGCAAGCAACGTTTTCTGCATATTTGCGGCAACTTCCATCTCCGCTTTTAATTCATGTGATTCTGCTTTTAAATCATTATATTCTTCATGCGCCTCTCGATAGGCAATTAACGCTTCCAATAAAAACTGCAGTGATAATTTGTATTCTCCAAATTCACCTTCATATAATGTGTCAATCGAATTCATATGCAAACGGACAATTTCTTCTGGATAAATATTCCGATTAACGAAAGATACGCTCATTCGCTTCGCTTTTTCTAAAAAGTACTCATTTTTACTCTCCAAATATTGCTGCAATAAATCTTTGTATAGTTCTCCCTCTGCTTTGATCAGTTTCATATGCTTAAGTCTCCCCATGTTTGTTTTTTTCTCGTATTTGACCGTACATATGTGAAGCGATATTCAATTGTATGTTACAATGAGCAAAGTATATTTTGCTATGATCGAATGATCTATCTTACGTAAGGTCTTTATATAAAGAAAACTCGCACAAAGCGAGGCTAGTCTTCGATGTCTTTATCTTGTTGTAAAAAATGGTATAGTAAGTGGAATATGATACATTTCTCCTTCATATGCTTTGATTGCTCCAATAATCGTGAAAATAAAAACAGCTATTCCTACAACTGGGATTAATAAAAAACCAATTCCTATCACAATACTGATACTTGCAATAACCCCATAAATAAAATAAGTGATAAGAAAATTAAAATAATGTTTGCCATGATAATCGACAAAGGCCGAGCTCTCCTGCTTAACCAACCAAATAATTAATGGACCGATAAAGGCCGTGAAAAAACTCGTTACATAAATAAGCATTGCAAAAATTCTCTCATCATTTGATGTGTGCATATTCAATCACTTCCTTCATACCAATAAGTAAATTGTTTACATTTAGTAGAAAATATAGTCTTTATTAGAATATCATTAATGAAGTCTTTTGGCTATGGTAAAAAAGATAGGTATGAGTGTGGTAATTACCGCTTTTTTAATTCTTTTTACCTATATATGAACCCACTTACATGGTTAAAAATTAAGCAAGCCTTCAAAAACGATAGCTAAGAAGGCTTACTCTTCATCAAATCATATAACTCTCCCATTTACTCTTATCATTCAGGTGTTAAAATCAGTTGTTGTCCTGTTTGATCCTGAATCCATGTTTCATGAAAATCACCATTCACCCAATCTTCCGTTTGATCATTGTACCATGGGCTTAGTAAATGACCCGATTGACCGGGACCAACCGTATGGTAACCCGTTGTAATATCTTCCAAATCAATGACGAAACGCCATGATGCCCCATGATCAACAAGCCCTTCACCATTATGACTTGCTGCCATTGGAGTTACATCACTACCATCTACAGGTAATGGTTGTTTTGTATTAAAAATCGAGGCAACGAACTTTCCTGCGCTTGATAAAGGATGTCTAAATTGAACTTGATGATAATCGCCCCATTGCCATACTGTTTGATTCGTACCATACGTTTGCTCTAGTTCCACAACCGCTTCACTGAGCGACTCATGTAATAATTGCTCAAATCCCCCTTGTTCCTGCACCCATACAGATTCATAACCTAAACGCAGTAAGTTATCTGTCGTTTGACCACGACCACTAAATAAATCCATCATCTCTTCATCAATATCTGCATATAAGATTGCTTCTATTTTTGCAATCCAACGATCAAAAATTAATGGTTGTGGCAAATTAGCATCATCTTCATAATTCCATTCCGCTAATAAACCGAGTGACCTTTCTTCCGCTTCCGAAAGAGAGCTTGTTTCTAATTCATCTACAAATAACGGTATAAATTCCTCCGCTCGTAAATTCTTCGTATCCATTTGCAAAGCTTGCATATCGTCGATTGTTACATTATCCTTACTATTTAATACATCATAAATACGTTCATATCGATAAGGTTGTGCCCACACATTACTAATATGGTACGGATACGCATCACCAACCATTTTATTATTAGCAGTTGCAATGAACCCTTTCTCTGGATTAATGACCGTCGGCAACTCATCAAAAGGTATATATTCATCTAAAACATATTTCTCTTCCCAACCCGGAAGTGGTAATAATGCATCTTCTCCATCTTCATAAATTGGAATTTTCCCATTCGCTTTCATCGCAATCGTTCCATCTTTTGCAGCAAATACGAAGCTTTGTGCCGGCACATGGAATTTTTCTAAACCAGTTTCAAACTCATCCCAATTCGATGCTTGATTGATCTCTAAAATAGCTTGCAATTCAGCAGTTGCATCAAGTGCTGTCCAGCTTAAAGATAGCACATCATCTTTCCCGCTTTCACCAGCAAATTCAGAAACAATCGGACCATGGCGTGTTTCAATTACTTCATATTCTAATGTCTCTCCATCTTTAACATGGATCGGTTCAAGTATAACGTCTGCTTCTTCCCATTCATCCTCAAATAAAAATTCATGTTCATGATCAGGATTTCGCTTCTCCATATATAATTGCTGTACGTCTGGGCCAGTATTTGTTACGCCCCACGCTATTTTATCGTTATGCCCTAAAATAATTCCCGGTACACCTGCAAATATAACTCCACTTACATTCATCTCTTCCGCTTCTAAATGCATTTGATACCAAATCGAAGGAGTTGCCAATCCTAAGTGCGGATCATCTGCTAAAAGCGGCATCCCTGATGCTGATTTTTCACCACTTACAACCCAATTATTACTTCCATTAAACGGTTCAGGAATAATCGCATCTTGAAAGCTTGAAACGATATCAATTTCCACATCATCAATAATGTTCATTCGATCTTCCGGGTATTCTGGAAGTAATTCACCTAGTTTATCCTTTGAAAATGTATCTGACAAATACATATTAAAAGCTTGTCGTTCCCAATGCCCTCCAAGATCAAATGCCATATATTTTCCAATTGTTAAGGAATCAAGTGGCGTCCACTCGGCTGGCTCTCCACCAATCAATACATATTCGATTGGGAGTGTTCCGTCTGCAGTAGCTTCATCTATATATGCGTTTACTCCATTACTAAACCATTGCAACACATCGAGTGCTTCATCAGAGTAGATATCCATTGAATCCTCTGCAGCCCGCCGTAAGCCAAGTGTACGAAAATATTGATCTGTCGTTAATGCCGACTCTCCTATCAGTTCACTTAACATTCCTGACGCTTGCCGGCGTGATAAATCCATTTGAATCATTCGACTTTGTGCTTGTACATATCCTTGTGCTGTATATAAATCTTCCAATGTTTCTGCTTCAATATGTGGTACACCATTTTCATCGGTCGTTACGATTACTTCGTTTTGCACGGGGATAGCAATTTCCCCTTCCACTTGAGGTAGTGACTTTTTCACATATCCTTGGATAAGAAAATAACCGATAATAATTAAGCATAATAAAATAAATAGTAGAACAATTGATATCTTTCCCCACTTCCAACGACGCCGACCAACTACTCCCATACACTTCATCTCCTTTTTCTCGTTTCAACATAATCACAAAAACAATAATCGATTCCTCCGTGCTAACATTGCCGGAGTCTCTACTTTAAACTGTGCCTAGATTAGTCTTGCGTTACTCTCGTGTTCGCTTTCCCTCTCGAAGCATGCGCTATCTATCCTAGACCGACCTTCTAATAGCGAAATGGATCCAGTCGGAATACAATTCACACAACAATTAAGAAATTTACATTATTCAAGGCTAACATTAATAATGATCGCAATCGGAATAATTGATAAAAAAAAGACACCTTATATAGTAGACTTTTTTACAATCTCATATAAAGGTGTCGAATATGATCTAAAATGGAAGCTGATTTAACCACTGTCCGCCATCCATCGTTACAACTTCTCCATTAATATATGCAGCATCTTTCGATAATAGGAAAGTTGCTAGACCCGCAATCTCCTC
>JAPFCO010000454.1 GCA_026169505.1 Pseudogracilibacillus sp. | reverse complement strand
GTCCTGATGTACCATTCTTTGTCCAACTGTTTCTGGTTGAACGGCCGATAACACAATATACGAACTATCAGTAATAATCACTGCCCTAGTACGTCTACCATAAGTAGCATCAATTAAATAATTGTTTTCTCTAGCAATTTGAACAATCCTTTTAATCGGTGCTGATTCTGGTGATACAATCGAAACAATTCGATTAGCTGAAACGACATTTCCAAATCCTATATTTATTAATTGTAATCCCAATGCAAGTACCCCCGTTGACCACATTCATTCATGGCTTCTATTCCACATTTTGAACTTGTTCCTTAATTTTTTCAATTTCAGTTTTTATAATTACGACAAATTCACTTATTTTTATATCAATCGATTTTGACCCAATTGTATTAATTTCACGAAGGATTTCTTGCGTAATGAAATCTAATTTACGACCTATAGGTTGTTCATTTTCTATTGCGTTATCAAAGTGCTCTAAATGACTCGATAATCTAGTCATTTCTTCCGCAATATCACCTTTTTCAGCTAATAAGGCAATTTCTTGTATTAATTGTACTTGGTCTACTTCAATCTTACTTCCAATATGGTCTTCAATCCTTTGTTTCATACGGTCATGATAATGATGATACATTTCCTTTTGTCGTTCCTCTATTAATAATAACATATTTTTGATTGTTATGATTCGCTCTACCATATCATTTTTTAAAAAAGCACCTTCACTTTGACGATTAGCCATTACTTTACTTATTGCTTTCTCAAGACTAGTAAGCAATTGTTCATGTAAGGAGTCTAGTTCTTTGTTTGTTTCGACAACTGTAATTAAGTTTTCTTGATCTGTAATCGTGGCTAAAGAAATCATTTCCGCCAGATCGTACCGTTCTTTCATCTCTGTTAATTTTTCTATGTAGTGATCCAATAAATCCCAGTCAACTACCAACGATTTATCTGCTAATGGTTGCCCTGTTAAAGTAATATAAACTTCAATTCTACCTCGATGAAAATGGGATTGGACCATTTGTTTCATTTCTAATTCAAGCTCGTGAAATGATCTAGGCATTTTGGGAATGAAATCTAAATAACGACTGTTAACACTTCTAATTTCAACGGTTATTGTTGTACCATCAATATGAAAAATGTCAGAACCGTAACCTGTCATACTCATGACCATTATAATCACTCCAATAATAAGTATTATACATTTTTATGGCTAAATACTCTATTAAAAAGGCATATGTTCGCTGTAATTAAAAATCCCTACTCACTACGATAGTGAACAGGGATGAGGCCTTTTTTTTATTTTGGAAATTCAGATCATTATGTGAAAAATATTCAAATGTAGCTTACGCCCCTTTTGGCAAGTAGAAGCGATAGTTAATATAGCAACTTTTGAAAGGAAAATATAGATTGTGACATAAAAGTAACTAGTGTATGAAACCACCGCTTCGGAAAAAGCACTCCGCTTTCCGCAGGAGTCTCCGTGCTTTTCCTACGCTGATGTTTAGGATATTAATTAATGCAGATGATAGCTATCCTAAAAAGGAAGATAATAAGCAATCATAAATGCATCCGTACAGTAACGATGCGATGTTATAGGCAATTACTATCTATCTTGGCTGTTTGGAGCGGAGGACCGTTGACTCTTGTGGGAACAGCAAATGGTCCTCGATGGGACGAACGATAGTGGCAGTCCCACGAGTTTGAAGACCCCGCAGGAAGTGATTTTCTTCCGAGAAGGCTGAAGTGCTAAGAATGAACTACAATTCTTCGTGGCCCCACGGAAAGCAACGGTCCGAAGCGGAATACAGCCTAGAACACACGTTGTAGTATTTGCTTATTACATCATTACATTTACTGCGCAGTTTCCGTCTACTATGAAATATAACATGAACGAACTAAACGTATATGTGAGATTCGATTGATTCATGAGCTTTGATATAAAATATTGAAACCCTTGCCCTTTATTTATGAAATACACTTACTTTTTATTTTTTTTAGATATTCCAAAAAGCACTGTCGGTATTGCGGCTAAAATGATAATGAATAACCAATCCTTTGGAAGAAGCGGCATTGTATGAAAAATAGGTTGTAATGCCTCTACATAAATAACGATTAATAACAATACAAGAGAGGAACAGACAGCACCAACTAAATACAAATTACTGAAAGGATTTCTTGAAAAAATACCTTTATCACTACGACAATCAAATACATGAATTAATTGAGCTAATACTAACGTTGTAAATGCGACAGTTCGTGCATATTGTAAATTATCTGTTTGTTGATCATACGCCACTACAAATGCTAACAAGGATACAACACCAATCAGGATTCCCCTCGTAATTATCTTCGTACCTAATCCTCTAGCAAATACCCCTTCGCTTTGCTTGCGCGGTTGATGTTTCATAACATTTTTCTCTGGCGGGTCTAATCCTAATGCCATCGCCGGCAGTCCATCTGTCACTAAATTGACCCAAAGAATTTGCACAGGCACTAACGGCAGTGGCAATGCTAGCATCATGGCAACGAGCATCATAAAAATTTCACCTACATTCGAGGCAAGTAAATAGCGAATAAATTTACGGATATTCTCATAAATATTACGTCCTTCTCGGATTGCTTCTTTGATCGTGTTAAAATTATCATCTAATAAAATTAAAGAAGATGCTTCCTTCGTGACATCTGTTCCACTGATCCCCATACTGATTCCAATATTACTCGCTTTAATTGCTGGTGCATCATTCACACCGTCACCCGTCATTGCTACGATATGACCCACATTTTGGTATGCTTGAACAATTTTTAATTTATGTTCTGGTGTAACACGTGCAAACACAGCTACCCGCTCAATCATGTCTGTCAATTGATTCGTTGTCAGCCCATTCAATTCTTTTCCTTCTAAAATGATACTATCTTCTTGAATCATACCAACTTCATTTGCAATGGCCAAAGCAGTTTTTTTATGGTCGCCCGTAATCATTACGGTTGCTACTCCCGCCTCTTTACATTCAGCAATTGCCGCTTTTACTTCTTTACGTGGCGGATCTTTCAATCCGAATAACCCTATAAATGTCAGGTCCTTTTCTAAGTTTGCTAGAGTTAATATTTCTCCCTTTTGAATCGGCTTGATCGCAATTGCAATCATTCTTAAGGCATGTTCGGCCATCTGATCCATTTGTACGTCTATTCGTGTTGTATTTGTTAATATGGTTCGCCCATTATCCATTGCCTGATATGCACAACGAGGAATAATGACTTCTGGCGCACCTTTTGTAATAAGAAATTGTCGCTTATTTTCGTCTTCTACAATGACATTCATTCTCTTTCTTGTTGAATCAAATGGAAATTGCTTGATGATCTTATATTGATCTTTAATGTCATAAGAAACACCTAATTTTCTAGCAGCAATTAACAATGCTCCGTCTGTCGGATCACCATCTACTACATATTTTCCTTTCTTAATAAGCAATGTTGCTTCATTACAAAGCGCACCATACAGTGTAATAGCTTCTAAATTAGGAAAATCATGATCTACTTTTTGTTTTCCATGAAAGAAGTCACCACTGATCTTATCACCCTCACCTGTCACGAATAAATGATCATCGTTTACGTATATCTCTTGTACAGTCATTTTATTTTCTGTTATTGTACCTGTTTTATCTGTACAGATAACGGTGGCACAGCCTAACGTTTCTACTGCAGAAAGCTTGCGGACAATCGCTTTACGTTTAATCATCCGTTGCACACCTAGAGACAATGCAACAGTTACAATCGCCGGTAATCCTTCTGGAATGACCGCTACAGCCAATGATACTCCTGCTAACACCATGTCATACAATGGTTGTCCATGGTACACCCCTATACCGACTGTCAAAACGGTCAGTATAAAGACTACAAATATTAATACTTTACCTAATTCCATTAGTTTTAATTCTAAAGGAGTAATTTTATGCTTTGTCTCTTTCATAAGCGATGCAATTTCTCCAATTGCTGTATTCATACCTGTATGTATGACAATTCCAATTCCATTTCCTTTTGTAACGAGCGTTCCTTTAAATCCAATGTTTTTTTGATCTTGAAATGTCATATTTTCCTCTTGAATGGCATTACTTTCTTTCACAATGGGAACAGATTCACCTGTTAAGGTTGATTCTTCTGTTTCTAGTGCATTTGCTTCTACAATGCGAATGTCTGCCGGGATACGATCACCAGTCTTAATTTTGATAACATCACCAACGACAGCCTCTTCCGATTGAATAGTCTTCCATTCTTGTTCCCGCAATACTTTCATTTTGGGGGCTGATAGTTCTTGTAATTTTTCTAATGACTTTTCTGCTTTATGTTCTTGAAAAAAACCAATACATCCGTTTAATAACACGATCGCCATAATAGCGATTGCATCAATGTATTCCCCTAATAACCCTGCTATTAATGTTGCTGCTAATAAAATGATAACCATAAAATCTTGGAATTGTTTCATAAATAAAATGATGATAGATGGTTGATCAGATGCGGCTAATACATTCCATCCGAATTGTTTTCTCCTTTGTTGTACTTGTTGATCTGTCAATCCTTTATTTGTTAATACATGTAGTTTCCTTTCTAGCGCTTCTTTGTCCAATTGATACCAACTCACATTGCATCCCCACCTCTATTTACCGGTTTCTCACGGTTCACTTTTACAATATATATGCAGACTTGTCCGAAAAAATGCTATAATACAAACGAGGTGATGGTCAGATGCCATTTGATGGAATTGTAACTAGAGCGATAACAAATGAATTACGACAAGAGCTAATCGGTGGAAGAATAAATAAAATATATCAACCGACGAAAACAGAAGTTGTATTAACAGTTCGTAATAATCGACAAAATTATACATTACTTCTTTCGATTCACCCTTCTTATGCAAGATTTCATTTAACAAATGATACGTATAGGAACCCAGATGAACCACCAATGTTCTGTATGCTCTTAAGAAAGCATATAGGTGGTGCAATCATTGAAGATATAACACAAGCTGGTTTGGAACGAATTGTTTCCATTGAGTTTAGAGGGATGAATGAAATTGGTGATCAAGTTTCTAAAACATTGATGATCGAAATAATGGGAAGACATAGTAATGTTATTTTATTAAATGAAGATAAAACTGCGATTATCAATTGTCTAAAACATGTGCCACCATTTCAAAACCGTTATCGATCCCTTATTCCTGGAGCACCATATATCCAACCACCACCACAGGATAAACTAAATCTATTAACGACAAATAGTGAAGACTTTATAAAAAAACTCGATTTCAATCGTGGTAAAATGGAAGAACAAATTGTTCATACTGTAACAGGTGTTTCTCCATTCGTTGCGAAAGAATTAGTTCATAGAACACAATTAGGGTCGGAAAAAACATATGAGAAAGAGTTTCAACAATTTCAAAAAGAGGTAAAAGAGACTTCTTTTGATCCAACTATTTATCGAACAGGCAAAGAAGATTATCATGTGATTGCCATTTCTTACTTACAAGATGGCGAACATTTCTCAACAACAAATAAAATGTTAGACGCTTTTTATTCGAATAAAGCAGAGCGAGATCGTGTGAAACAACAAGCAAAAGACTTAGATCGAATTATTAAAAACGAATTAGCGAAAAATAAGCGAAAAATAAAAATTCATGAGAAAACATTAAAAAAAGCAGAGGATGCATCTAAACATCAAAAACTCGGTGAGTTATTAACTGCTAATATGCATTTAGTACAAAAAGGCGACACATCCGTCACGGTTGTAGACTATTATGATCCTGAACAAAATGAACTTACAATTGACTTACAATCAGATAAGACTCCTAGTGAGAATGCTCAAATCTATTTTAAACGATATCGGAAGTTAGAATCTTCCCAAGGTAGTGCAAAAAAGGAATTAATGAAAACGAAACGAGAAATGAATTATTTAGAACAGATCATTCAACAAATTGAAACAGGACGTGATGAAGATATTGAAGATATTCGAGAGGAATTACGGGAGCAAGGCTATATTCGTAAACAAGTTATCAAACGGAAGAAACGACGGAAACCAATGCCAGAAAGGTTTATTGCAACAGACGGCACAGAAATTTATGTTGGTCGTAATAATAAACAGAATGAATATGTCACACATAAAGTAGCTCATCGCAATGACATTTGGCTTCATGCCTTAGATATACCAGGCTCTCATGTCATTATTAAAGCAAGCGAACCTTCCGAGGAAACACTGTTTGAAGCAGCGCAACTCGCAGCATATTTCAGTAAAGCACAGCAATCTGCTTCTGTGCCAATTGATTATACGGAGGTACGATTTGTAAGAAAACCATCTGGTGCGAAGCCCGGTTTTGTAACATATACAAATCAAAAGACACTCTCTATCACACCAGATGCTAATTTCGTTCACAAATTACGAGAAAACAAACCAAAAGTATAACAAAAAAGCAGTGATGCAATAATTTTTTTATTGCATCACTGCTTTTTTATTGGGGTAATCGGAAAAATAATATAGAATTATTTTCTGACATACACTTATTTCACTATCGAGCCTTTTCTTATGATGGAAGATCAAACCGGAAATCCTTGAAAGGATATTTTTCAAATATTTACAGCTTTTTTTCAAGAATGATTTTAGGCTCTCCTTCGTTATCAGTGTAAGTGCCAATAATGTCGAATCCATTTTTAATATTTAATATCAACATCTGTCGCCACTTATTCTTGGTATGAGTTTGAACTGCTTTATATTCACTCTCTTTTACATATCCATATTGTTGCTTCATTAATGTAGAAGCAATGCCTCGGTTCCTATACCCGGCATCCACTCCACCTAACCAACTGTAAAACTGCTCACGATTCAAAGCGTATCCTATCTTATACCCAACCACCTTTCTACCATCTAATGCAACATCAATTCGTAATTTAGGCTTTTCTTTCATTCTGCCTGCCAAATCATCCGAATTACCAAAAACACTTGTATGTAGTTTTACAATTCTATCTAACACTTCCATATCTGGTATTTTATTAAATTCTGCATAATATATGGCCAAATTTGCGCCTCCTTTACAAAAGGTTTGATTGTTAAAAATCTCATCTTGTTGGCTGGAATAAAAGACAGCTGACTTCTAGCCAGTTAAAATCGACAATATCCTGTGCTGCGAGGAAATAGCATATAGTACAGAGACTAGAGCTGCAAAGTACTAGGACTGTGCAGGAATTGTTCCACCTAAGCTATTTGTCGCAACGAACTATGCTTCGGAGGCTAACCATCGTCCTAAAACAAAGATAACACTACGGAAATGACTGTAAAGGGTTGAACAGATTGAAACATGTCTCCGTGGTAAAAGTTACTATCTGTAATACAAGTCAACAAGACATTCATCTTTATTCCTATTGTTCGTATATGGTAAAATAATAAAATCAGCTCTCCTAAATAGTCAAAGCTGTTAGTGCGTTCTTTTCAGATCCACATTAATATTCATCAAATTCTTCTCCCAATAATAATTCGATAAAACTATTTACTTGTGGTAATTTACGCATTCCACCTTGATAACATAACCATGTATCACGAGTAATTGCTTCCCCTTCTACTTCTAACGGTAAATGTGGGTATTTATCCATCAATGTATGTGATACACTCTTCGGTAAAATAGCCATGCCAAGTCCCTGCTTCATAAATTGTTTACATGTTTCGATTTGATCTACACTGATTTTCTGTAACGCCTTTATATCATTTTGATGATAAAATAACCAATGATTCATTAAATCATTTAAACTATCATCACTTTTAAATGAAATTAATGGTCGATCTTTTACAATCCCTTTTTGAAATGGTTCCGTATCAAATATATACATTGGATCTTTAAAAAGTAAGATCGATGTATTATCTTTAATCTTTTTTCCACGAACGATTGTCACATGATATTTAGTATGTTCTTGTTTAATATTTTCACTCATACCTGTGACCAAGTCGACAGAAACATGCGGATACATCGTGGTGAATTTCGCCAATATACCTGGTAAAAATCGTTGACTAATAACAGAAGAACAAGCGATAGACAATGTACCACGTACGTCAGTACTTGTTGCTGCTAACATATTTTTAATGCTATTTTCTCGCTCGACAACTTCTGCTGCATGTTCTAAAATTTTCTCTCCACTCGGGGTTAACTTCAATCGCTTAGATGTCCGAATAAAAATTTGTTCTCCAAAATATTCTTCTATATATTTTAAACGTTGAGACACGGCCGGTTGTGAAATTAGTACGACCTTTGCTGTACCACGAACAGTACCAATCTTTTCAAGTTGCAACAATAATTCATAATCGTCAATTTTCATAATAAAAATCCTTTACTAATAAGTTTTTTGAATCACTTATTAGTATATATCATTATATTACTTAATTCATTAAAAAACTGTTGAAATGTGAGAATAAGGGACTATAATGTAACAAATCCTGAATATACGTTCCTCTTGTTGAGCGAAGATGGACCACTCCTTGCGAAATACGAAGTATATTCAGGATGCAGATTTTCTTAACGTTATACCGGATGTATAAACTAAATTTGCTTTAAAGTTGGTTACGCCATGCGAGTAATTCCTGCTCGTTCTCTATCGTGATTTCTTTATCT
>JAPFCO010000068.1 GCA_026169505.1 Pseudogracilibacillus sp. | reverse complement strand
TGGGGAAATCCTTTCAGTTGGGATCGGAATTTGTTTCATTACGCACCTTCTTCCTTTAACAAAATTTGCTATACTTAGAGTACCTTAATGTTACCAATAAAAAGAGATTTATTAAAATGTAATGAAGGGAATGAACAAGATGTCACAAAAGGTTCAAAAGTTGTTCCTACTTGGTTTTGCTCTTTGTTTAATAGGTTGTTCCAATTCTAGTGTTGTAAATGAGGATGTACCTGTGGAGCAGGTGGAAGATATCGGAGTAGCCAGTAATGAACTTGGATTTTCCGTACTCTCTACAATCGATAGAGTTGAAGGTGAAAATGTTTTTATATCTCCAACTAGTTTATATGTTGCCCTTTTATTAGCATACAATGGAGTGGAAGGGGAGACGAAAGCTGAGTTTAGGGATACGTTACAAATGGCAGACTGGACAGATCCTGAAGTGAATGAAGCGATGAATACTTTATTAAACTCTTTTGAAAAAGATACAGAAGAAATTGACATAAATTCTGCTAATTCTCTATGGTTAGCTAATGAATATTCGTTTCAAAAGGAATATGAACAAGCAATGAAGCAATATTTTGATGCTCATATAACGGCGATTGATCGTGAAGATGACACATCAGCAGATGAAATAAATGACTGGGTGAGTAAAGAGACACGGGGAAAAATAGAGGAGATCATGGAACCGCCATTAGATCCTGGTTTTGTCGCATTGCTCGTAAATGTTTTATATTTTAATGGGAAATGGCAATATGAGTTTGAGGAATTCGCTAATGAGGAACAAGTATTTCAGACTCCAACGGATGAGGTTGATGCGGATTTCATGTATTTACAAGAGGAACTGTTGTATATGGAGAATGATGATTTGCAGGCAGTTAAACTCCCTTATGGGGAAGGGGAAATGATGATGCAGATTATCTTACCAAAAGAGGAAGTCGGGATAGTAGAAGTGGTCGATACCATGTTGATGGAAGATTGGGAGACTTGGCAAACAGCGTTTCAAGAGCGAGAGGGAAAGCTTCTATTTCCAAAGTTTACAGTAGAATATGATATCGTATTGAATGAGGTATTACAGGAATTAGGAATTGAAGAAGCATTTACTGAGCGAGCTGACTTTTCCCGTATGGTGGAGGAGACAGATGCACTTGCGATTAGTGAAGTGAAACAAAAAACATATATTGACGTAGATGAAGTAGGAACAGAAGCAGCTGCAGCAACTTCAATTGAAATTGTTGAAACATCAGTAGTAGTGGATGAAGATGAACCATTTGAAATGGATGTAAATCGTCCATTTATCTTCGCTATTACTGACACGGAAACTGATGCCATTCTTTTCCTAGGACAAATAAATGATCCAACGATCGAATGATTGCGAGTAAGCATCTTCGAATCTTAAATATCCCTACTATTCAGGATACGAATTCCACAATCAGAAAAACTGTAAAAGTACTGACTTTTGCAGTAGCCTAGAGTTGTGATGGGACGAGCATAGGGGCTGGATACTTACAATCACCAAAAAGGCGCAGTTGCTTCTGTAAAAAGAGCAACTGCGCCTGTACAGTCTGTATTTATATATACTGTATCGTTATATAATTATTTTTTTTGATCCATTAGATCCATTAAGTTAAAGTCAATTTCCTTTTCCTCTGTTTCCTCGTATCCTTTTGCATACTGCATCCGACGTTGAGCTGCAGTTGCAGACACTTGTTCATCCGCATGATAAGAAGAACGGACGAGTGGGCCAGATTCACAATGCTTGAATCCTTTTTCTAAAGCAATTTCTTTCAGTTCAGCAAACTCATCTGGGTGATAATAACGTTCCACATTTAAATGTTTCTTTGACGGCTGTAAATATTGTCCTAATGTTAAAATATCTACATCATGTGCAAGTAAATCATCCATCGCTTCTAAAATTTCCTCCTTTGTTTCTCCTAAACCTAACATCATACTAGACTTTGTCGGTGTATTTGGTGCAATGTTTTTCACTCGTTGTAGTAACTCAAGTGAACGATCATATTTTGCAATCGCACGGACTTTTTTTGTTAGGCGACGAACCGTTTCAATATTATGGTTAAAAATATCAGGGCCAGATGACATGAGGTGGTGTATGCTTTCGTAATCACCTTTCATATCAGAAGGTAAAATTTCAATCGATGTTCCAGGATTCTTTTTACGGATTTGACGAACGGTTTCAGCGAAAACAGCTGCACCGCCATCTTTTAAATCATCACGTGCAACTGCAGTAATGACGACGTGTTTTAACCCCATGATTTGAACCGACTCTGCGACACGCTCTGGCTCACCCCAGTCTAGCTCATTGGGTAAGCCTGTTTTTACAGCACAGAAACGACAACCACGTGTACATGTATCTCCTAAAATCATAAATGTAGCTGTTTGTCTTTCACTCCAACATTCGTGTAAGTTAGGGCATTGTGCCTCTTCACAAACAGTATTTAGTTTCTTTTCACGCATTAATTTTTTTAAGCCTTTATATGAATCAGAAGTATTGATTTTGATTTTTAACCAATCAGGTTTCCGGATGTGTTCTTCTTGTTTAGCCATATTAAACGCTCCTTGATTTTCTATTTTTCTCTCTATTCCATGCTTGCGTGCGGTATTTTGTCTCTGCTAAATGATCTATATATTGCCATTGTTCCTTCGTGATTGTCAGTGGTTCTGTATCGATAGTTAAGCTTTCTTGAAAACCTGCTAAAAAAGCATCACGCATCATGTCATATGTATAGGTGGTGTCTTTGATATCGTTGATACTAATTGCTTTTGATTCAAAAGCTGTCTTTTGGCGTTGACGTCTATCTTCAGATGAGAACTGAAACAAATCGAATAACATATCGGTATCGAAGCTCATAGGAATGGAACCATGTTGAAGTAAAATACCATTCTTCCGCGTCTGTGCGTTCCCAGAAATCTTCTTACCATCTACGACCATCTCATATATCGCTGGTTTTTCAAAACAGACAGCAGATCGATCCCGTAACAATTCACGTTCTGGAATTGCAAAATCTGCGTCAACACCTAAGAGTTTATAACCATTTAACAAACCTTGCGATAAGACATAATATGCTTTATTTATGGAATGTGGTATTTTGGGATGTTCCTCATTAACTATAATACTATATGTTATTTCATCATCATGCAATACGGCGCTACCACCAGTTAGGCGGCGAACAAAGTCACAACGGTGTTTTTCCACACCATCGAAATCAATAGTTCTTTCGACATTTTGGAAATGACCAACGGTTAGGCTAGGATTCTTCCAGCCATAAAAACGAATGGTTGGTGGAATCTCATCTTTACTATGCCAGTGAAGCAGCGCTTCGTCAATTGCCATATTTGTAGCTGCATCATGATATCCACTATCTAATAATGCCCATTTTTCACGCAAGAATGTCACCTCGAATTTCTTCATATTTATAAAAAACACTCTAATAATATCATAACATAATCCAATTAATCTGCTAGGATAATTGATTATTTATTCACGTTGGATTATTTTGAAAAATCGATTTAATTTAAATAGTCAGATCATAATAAGAACAAGCGTTCAAGCAACGGGGTTCGAGGCTATATAATAGCTAGGTTTAGGAAAGTTATTCAGAAAGTTATCCACGTTATCCACAGTATCCACAACCTTATCCACAGATTTTATAAACAGAGGAAAATGGCATTAAATCGAGGCTTTATGATATCTATCCCCAAAAGTTGAAAAAGTGTTGTGTACAAAAAAGAGATATCAAGATGAAATTGTGGAAGGTTTTAGGAGAGATATTAAATAAACTAAGCATTCTCCACAGCCTTTTTGCATAGAAAAAAATGTGACCCTAAAAATAGGGTCACATCGTATAGAGTATTTACTTACTATGATTGAACCTCTGCTTGATCTTCCTGCGTTGTACCATATTCCTTTTTATATTTAACAATAAAGTAACCAAGTGTTAACAGCATGAATCCAATTGCAAATGCGATTAAAATACCAGCATTTTGCCACATTGCGGTGTAGTCTCCACTAGAGACAACTGCTTTTAATCCCGCAACAGAGTATGTCATAGGAAAGAATAGATTCAAAGGCTGTAATGCTTTAGGAATTAATTCTAATGGGAATGTTCCTGCACTTGTTGTTAACTGGATGATTAAGATAAGGATCGCGATAAAGCGACCTGGGTTATCTAAACAAGTTACGAAAAACTGGATGAGCGAAATAAATACTAAGCTCGTAATGATGGAAAATAGGATGAACAATGGAATGCTTTGTACTTCTAATCCTAATCCAATCAATAAGAAAATACTCGCTATAAGCGCCTGGAATATACCGACAGTGAATAATACACCGAATTTACTAAAGAACCAATTGACACCACTTGTTGGAATTCCCGCAGGTTCTCGTAATGGATAAACAATCGATAATAATAAAGCTCCAACAAATAAGCCGAGAGATAAAAAGTATGGTGCAAAACCAGTTCCATAGTTTGGCACTTCATTTATTTTCTCGTTCTTCACATCGACTGGATTGGCAATCATATTATACGTATTATCATCTGCTTCTATATCGCCTGCTTCTTGTGCAGCATCATGCATTTCCTGATTAAATTCCTTGGTTCCATCAGTTAAAGTAGTCATGCCATCGTATAACGCAACTGAACCATCGGATAATTGCTGTGTTCCATCATGTAATTGAACGGAACCATCTTTTAATTCAAACATGCCACTATACAATTCACTTGCACCTGATTGTAGCTCAGTTGCGCCGCTGTTTGCTTGAGCCATGCTTGTCGTAAATTGATTCATGTTCGCAACATAACTCTGTTGTCCATCACTTAACTGTTTGGAACCGTCTTTTAATTGATCTGTTCCTGTAGCAAGCTGTTGTACACCAGATTGCAATGCTTTTTGTCCATCATTGATCTCGGATAAGCCAGATTGCAATTGTCCAATTGGACTAGTTAAAGCCTCGTGAATTTCCGTCTCTAATGTTGATGTTACTCCATCTAATTCCGCTAATAAAATTGCTTCATAATCATCTAATGCACCGTCAACTCCGGCAGTTATTTGATCGAGTGCTTCATTAACGCCATCATTTATTTGTGGTGCAGCTTTTTCTCGAATGACTGTTTCTAATTGTTGCTGTTGTTCTTGAGAAATTTGTGTATCTGCTAATGCACTATCTAAGTCAGCTTCAAGCTGCGTTTGAATCATACTTTCTAATTCATCATAATTAGGTGAAAGTTGATCGATCTTTGCAGTCACCTCTTCAATTGTCTCTTCAGACACCTCAGCATTTGTTAGAATTGTTGTCATTTCTTCTTTTACTGTCGTACTTTTTGATGCATCTATTTCTTTTACACTATCCATTAATTCTGTTGCAATTACCGTCGACACATTTTCTGGTGCAATTTGTATCAATTGATTTGCTTCACTTACAACCGTGTCTGCAGCTTCGGACGCAATTGCATCTGTTAATTGATCCGCGACAATAGGACTTTGCTCTGTCACTTTATTAGTCAATGTTGTTTCAATTTTTTTTCGTAATGGGTCTTTATAGGCAATGACAGAGTCTGAAATTTTGTTAGCCATTTCTTCAGGTAATTCATCGTGAAGCTGTGTCAAACCTTGATCTACCTGATTGGTCCCCTCGACAAGTGCAGGCACATTTTCGTTTAATTCTTGCAATCCATCGTCAGCCTGGGTAATTCCCTCTGCCAATGAATTGGCACCAACTTCTAAATCTTCTGATGCATGTTGCAATTTATTACTATTGTCGTATAATTCATAAATTCCATCAGATAGAGTGGAAGTTCCTTCATGTAATTGGGTTACACCATCTGCGGCGGTCGAGACACCATCAGAGAATTCGATTGTTTTGCTCGCTAGCGTCATTAGATTGTCTTGCAATTCTTTTGAGCCGTCTTTTAATTCTATTGCACCATCATGCAATTCATCTGTTGCATCACTCGCATCTAACAATCCATCGGCTACATCTTTAATATTGTCAAAAATTGTTTCAGCATATGTTTCAGTAATCTTTTCCTCGATTGCCATTTCGATTTGTAACATAGCAGTTTCACCGATTTGCGACGCTAAAAAGTTATAACTCTCATTTGGCTTATAGATGAGGTTTACCTTTTCAGGTTCAGTATCCATCATCGTTGTTGTTTTTTTAGAGAAATCTTCTGGAATTTCAATTAAAATATAATATTCTTGGTTTTCTAATCCTGCTAAACCCGTCTCTTTATCGACGAATTGAAAATTAAACTCCGGTTCATCTTTTAAATTATCAACTAATTCATCGCCAATTGCTAAGGTTTCTCCTTCAAATTCATATCCAGTATCTTCATTTACTATTGCAACGGGTACATCCTCTAAATGATCATACGGATCCCAGAAGGCCCATAAGAACATTCCTGCATATAAGATAGGTACAATGATGACAGCTAGAACTGCCACGAGTAATTTATGTTCCTTGATTAAATGTGTAAACTCTTTTCCTAACACTTTCAATTTTTAAATCCTCCTAATGTAATGATGACCATTTTGTTCAATTGGTCATATTCGTGAAATAAATAAATGACTAAAAAATCGTAGTCATTTAAACAGGGACTATTTGATTGCTAACCCTTGAATTATAAATAAATCAAAGAAATTGGCAATCGCTTCTTTATTTAAAGGTTCGTTTTGTCTTTCCCAATCGAAGATAAGTGCAATGTATAACTTCAGTAAAGAAAATGCAGTTAGCTCAGGGTCACATTGTTTAATTTCACCTTTTTTAATAGATCGGGTTATCTTGTCAGCAATGATTTGTACAATTGTTTTTTCCATCTGTTTGATGACATCTTGAACAATAGGTGTCCCGATATCACGTTCTTCCTGAAATAACTTAATTGCTAATTTATGTTCCATTCTAAATTCAAGCATTTCATACAAAGCAAGATGGATATTGTCTTGGAAGGTATGATTCGAATGGATGACATTATTTGCTGCAACTTCCATATCCTGAATCATCTTCGTAATAATTTCATCAAATAACTCTTCTTTATTTTTAAAAAAGGTATAAATCGTTCCTTTTCCAACATTCGCAAGTTTAGCAATTTGATCCATTGTCGTTGCTTTATAACCGAATAATGAAAAAGACTTCGTAGCCGCATTTAATATATCCTGTCGTCGATCAACTACCATATAATTACCTCCAATGTGACCGTGTGGTTACTTTGGTCATTCATTCTTTTTATATGATAACAGACATTAAAAAAGAAGGCAACGACTTTGTGTTTATCCTTCACTAAGACCATGTTATTAAAAGAATATATTGTTTGTTTCGTCATTACATATGTTATAATGAAAAACATATTATAAATTGACAGAATCATTATTATCTTCTGTAGTAAGAATAGAGATAGCAATTAGGGAAGGGGAGGAAATCATTGCCAATTAAAATACCTGGTGGTTTACCAGCACGAAAGTTATTAAAAGAAGAAAAGATTTTTGTGATGGATGAGGGTCGCGCTAAAATGCAGGATATCCGTCCATTAAGTATTGCAATTTTAAATTTAATGCCTGAAAAGGAAAAAACGGAATTACAGTTATTACGTTTATTAGGAAATACACCATTACAAGTAGATATTACATTTTTACATACGGCAACACATGTATCGAAAAATGTTAGCAAATCTCATTTAGATACGTTTTACTCAACATTCGATGAAGTGAAAGACCGTCGTTTTGATGGGGTAATTATTACAGGGGCTCCAATTGAACATTTTCAATTTGAAGATGTGAATTATTGGAAGGAACTAGTTGAAATTATGGAGTGGACAAAAACGAATGCGACATCAGTCTTACATATTTGTTGGGGAGCACAAGCTGCCTTATACCACCATTATGGAGTCGATAAATTCGAATTACCGCAAAAATG
This sequence comes from Pseudogracilibacillus sp., assembly GCA_026169505.1. Taxonomy (GTDB): domain Bacteria; phylum Bacillota; class Bacilli; order Bacillales; family Amphibacillaceae; genus Pseudogracilibacillus. The sequence goes on along the minus strand of JAPFCO010000068.1, from coordinate 2,252 downwards.
TTCAGGTATCTTTGAACATAGAGTACTAGACCCAACTGTAAAGATTGTCCAAGGATTTGAAGATGTCTTTCATGCACCACATTCACGTTACACAGCGGTAGACATAGAGGAAATTGAACAACATCCAGATTTAAAAGTATTAGCTGTATCAGATGATGCCGGAATATTTTTAATGAAATCACGGGACGACAAACATATTATGGTTACCGGTCATTTAGAATATGATGCAACAACATTGCGTGATGAATATGAGCGTGATTTAGATAAAGGACTTGATGTTCAGCCACCAGAAAATTATTTCCCTAATGATGATGTCGATGCGTCCCCTTTAAACACATGGCGCGCTCACACTCATCTATTGTTTTCAAATTGGCTAAACTATTATGTCTATCAAGCAACTCCATATGAGTGGAAGTAATCTGTACGAATGCTGACATCTTGGTTGAACTAAGTGAATATCATCATGATCTAAATCTGCATGTATAATGAAATTGACTAAGGAAAGGTTTAGTTTCATTTAGATAGGGTATATTTATAAATGAACCAATCATTCAACATGTTAGAAAGGTTGATCATTATTATGGCAATGCGAAAAGAAGCGTTCAATGAAGATGTAAGAAAGGCTGACAATCATATGACAGTAACAAAAGAAGAGTTAATTGAACAACTAAATGTAGATTTATCACATGAGTATGGAGCAGCAATTCAATATTCGTATAGTGCGTCGGTAGTATCAGGTATTTACCGATCAGCATTAAAGTCATTCTTTGAAGAGGAAATTGAAGATGAATTAGGACATGCTTTATATTTATCGAATAAAATTAAGGCATTAGGCGGTGTACCGACGACGAAAGCGGCAAAGGTACCGCAACCAGAAGATGTAAAAGGCATTCTAGAAGCGGTATTAGAAGCAGAGTCAGATACAATTGTTCGTTATGAAAAACGAATGAAACAAGCAGAAGAACTTGGCTTAACAGAGCTAGCAACTACATTAGAAGATATGATTAAAGATGAAACGGGTCATAAAGAAGAAGTAGAACGTCTATTATTGGACGAACGTTTTAAATAATAAGATAATGGAATGGGGAGTGGCGGGAATATAGCTGCTTCCCATTTTTTAGTGTATCGTTTTATTGACAAAAAGCATTTATTTTTATATAATTAGTACGAATTCGAGATAAATAGTAAAGGGTGACAGATATGACGAAAGATGAACAACAACTCGAAGATGAGCAACTTTCTTTAAAACTGTTTGTTGTATTAACACGAGCATTAGAAGCGGTGAAAAAGGAAGTAATCAAAGATATAAAAAGTTACAATGTTAATTTAACAGAGTTTGCCGTATTGGAATTTTTATACAATAAAGGAGAGCAGCCGATTCAAGTGATCGGAAAAAAGGTATTATTAGCAAGTAGCAGTATTACGTACGTCGTCGATAAACTAGAAGAAAAAGGCTTATTAGAAAGAAGCGCTTGTCCAAAAGATCGTCGGGTTATTCATGGTCGCTTGACTGAAGCGGGGAAACAATTTATGGATGAAGTATTTCCACAACACGAAGAAGCGATGGCTGAAATTTTTGGAAATTTATCAAAGGAAGAAAAGGAACAAAGCATTACATTATTACGTAAAATAGGTCTTTATGCAGATTCCATGTAATTTCTCAAGTTTATATCTCTAAAAAATAATAGTTTAATTCGAGTGAATCAGTCGATTTAGTCAATGATGAAATTGATTCGATTATGTGATTGATTTAAAACTTTTAGAGGAGGAATATAAAAGGACGACAAAAATAGGGAGGGGAGATCATGATAGAAATAGATCCATCCAAGCAAACAGAAAGAGAAAACTATAAATTATTAATTGGTTCTGTTGTGCCAAGACCAATTGCTTTTGTAACATCAGAAGCAGAAGATGGTACCATCAATGGAGCACCGTTTAGTTATTTTAATATTGTCACAGCGGATCCGCCGCTGTTATCCGTTTCGGTCCAACGAAAAAATGGTATTCAGAAAGACTCGGCAAGAAATATCCTTCACCAAGAAAACTTCGTCATTCATATCGTTAGTAAATCATATTTAGAGAAAGTTAATCAAACAGCAGCGTCTTTAGCAGCTGATGAGAGTGAACTTACTTTGGCAAATCTTACTACTGTTATAAGTCAGAAGATTACGACGCCAGGTGTAGAAGAAGCAAAAGTACGGTATGAATGTGTGCTAGAAAAACATCTCGAATTAGGAGAAGGGGATGAAGTA
>JAPFCO010000001.1 GCA_026169505.1 Pseudogracilibacillus sp. | reverse complement strand
TTACAATTACAAAGAAGTCCACCAGCATGCGTAACCATATGTCCAAATTCTCCAGCAAAACCCCCTTTTCCATACAACACTGTACGATCGTGGATAATCGCTCCACCAATGCCAGTTCCATATGCGATAAATAAAAAATCCGCCAAATTTTTTCCCACACCAAAGTGATTTTCGCCAAGTGCAGCTGCATTCACATCATTTTCTACGATAACAGGTACTTGAAAACGCTCCTCTAACATTGCTTTGATCGGCAAATTATTGGATTCCGGTATATTAACTGCATTTTTCAAAACTCCTGTATCACGGTTGACTTGACCAGCAGTGCAAACACCGATCGCATCCATTTGCTTAAACGGTGCGATTTTTTCTATTAATTGCTCCATGACATAGCGTCCACCACGGGCGCTGTTTGTTTCATATTCAATCATCTGAATCGCATTTCCTACTTCATCAAACAAACCAAGTTTTATCGACGTACCGCCTATATCTACTCCTACAATTCTCATCGGGTTCTCCTTACTTTTCACCTATATTTGTAAATACATTTCAAATTGATGTTTATCAACCCGGTACACGGATTTTGTATATTCGATGACTTTATCATCTTCTGTATAAGTTGTTCGTTCAAACATAAGACCTAATGGCTCATCCATTAAAGCGAAAAATTCTTTTTCCACATCATTTAGACGCACTGGTGTAACAATTTGTCGTGTATAAGCTGGGATAAGTCCATATGTATCTCGAAAAATATCATATAAAGAAGTAGCCTCTACAGTTGATTCTGTTAAATTAGGATATTGCTCCGGATCAATCCATACTGTTTCTAGCGCATATGCTTCCTTGTCGACGAATCGTAATCGCTGAATTCGTATCGCTTTTTGTCCTACTGGAATCCCAATAATGTGTGCGATTTTTTTCGAACAAACGACATGAGCAAATGATTGAATTTTTGTCTGTACATCATATCCTAATTCCTCCATTACTGCGGTCAATCCTTTTAATCCAGACAGTTGGTAATTTGGCTTTTTCGGTGCAACAAAAGTACCTTTTCCTTGCTCCCGATACAATACACCTTCATTTACTAATGTCATAATCGCAGTTCGAACGGTCATTCGACTTATATCATGAAAAGCACAAAATTCATGCTCCGTCGGAATCGAATCATGTGCCTGGAGTTCTTCGTTATCAATCATTTCTGTAATAATCTCTTGTAATTGCGCATAAATAGGAATCCGACTTTGTTTTTGTACCCTTCTCACCGTAACCCTCCTTTCATCATAAATTAGCTATGAATCTATCATTTTGTATGGTCCATTCGGAAATAAATGAGCAAAATCTATTTACATCCGATAACCGTGTTGCTAATATGAATGTAACAGTACATTGAATGATACAAAGTTGTCTATACAAGTAGTATAACAAATCTACTTCACTATTGTCTAGACAACTTTGATCTTCATGTGCAAACTGAATGTAAAAAGGGGATACCAATATGGATATTCAATCAATGACATTACGGGAAAAAATCGGACAATTATGTATGATTGGCGTAGAAGGTGAGACATTACAAGCAGAAACAATGAATATGCTCCACAATTTTTATATTGGGAGCGTATTTTTAACAAATAACAATGTGAAACATCCAAAACAAGTACATCATCTAACACAAAATTTACAATCGTATGCAGGTGACATCCCTTTATTTATCGCAACCAAACAAGGTGGGGGCACAGAGAATAGTCTGATAAATGGTGTTACTTTAGGTCCTGACCAACAAACACTCGGTCATATAAACAATCAACTTTATACAAGACAAATTAACCAAGTCGTTAGTGAAGAGTTACGAGCAATGGGCATTAACATGAATTTGTATCCACATGCAAATATTGCCGAGGACCAAACTACATCGTTTGGAGCAGATAGTAACTATACAACTAAGCATCTTGTCGCCGCCATTCAAGGTTCTCATAAATCAAATGTCATTGCAGCAGTCCAAGATTTTCCTGGTGTTGGTGATTTGCAAACGAATATCGATGCAGGTCTCACACATATTGGGCCTTTTCGTAAAACAGCTTTACACCCATTTATTAAAGCAATCGAAGCAAACGCACAAATGATTAGCATCTCGAGTGAATTAACAGCTCATTCAGACTTCACAGTACCGGCAGTTTTATCTGAGGTCATTATTCAAAAATTACTTCGGGAAAAATTAGGATACGACGGTATCATTATGACAAATAATTTACAAGATCCTCTTATTACAGAACAACACACAGTGGAAGAAGCAGCAATCCGTGCATTAGAAGCTGGGGTCGACCTACTTGTCCTTGGTTCAGAGGATACAGAGCAAATAGCAGTACTCGAAGCAATCAATGAAGCTGTCAAAGCAGGTAGAATATCTGAAGAACGAATCGATGATTCTGTCGAACGAATAGTACAAGTGAAACAAGCCTTTGATTTAAGGGAATTAATTCATTTTGATCGAGATCAATTCCGCAAACAATGGTCCGTTAAATTAGAAACGTTACTCGAAGAAAAAGCAGATGCAGCACTTAATAGAGTATAAGATGAATAGAAGGACAAATCGTTATTGAGCGCAAATCAACCGTATTAATAACCGATAATGAGTAAAGACCTTACGCATTCGGAACATGCCCGACCTTCTGTGGGATTGGCTAAAGTCGATCATCTCTCGCTTCACATAATAGCTATCTTACGCTTGCTTCAAGTGGCTTTTAGGACGTGATGCCAACGCAAGAGCTGTCTTACGCTTGCTTCAAGTGGGTTTCGGGACGTGAGAACAACGCAAGAGCTGTCTTACGCCTGCTTCAAGTGGGTTTTAGGACGTGATGCCAACGCAAGAGCTATCTTACGCTTGCTTCAAGTGGGTTTCGGGACATGAGAACAACGCAAGAGCTGTCTTACGC
>JAPFCO010000357.1 GCA_026169505.1 Pseudogracilibacillus sp. | reverse complement strand
ACGACTGCAACAGGAACGATTATCGCTCAAATTATTCCACCTAGTAGAAATGGAGAAGGTATTGGCTATTTCAGTATGAGTAATGTGTTGGCAACTGCTATCGGCCCATTGGTAGGTGTTAGCTTAATTAATGTATTCGAATATGTTAGCATATTTATATTTTCTACAACGGTTGGAATAATTGGGCTACTGTTTGCTTTTATGATCAAAGCACCAGAAATTGCTGAATTAGATATTACAGAGACAGATTTAAATGCTAAAGAGCCAACAGGGTTTAAACTAGCAAACTTCTTTGAAAAAAAAGCAATACCTATAGCAATTACTACACTCGTTGTTGCCTTTGCTTATTCTAGTATATTATCATTTATTACCATGTATGCAGATGATATTAATTTGACGAAAGCTGGAGGCTACTATTTTCTTGTCTATGCAATTATTATCCTTTTATCACGACCGTTCACTGGTAAATTAATGGATATCAAAGGAGCAAATAGTGTCGCATATCCTGCAATTATTCTATTTGCAATCGGAATGGTCATCATAAGCCAAGCTAATTCTAGTTTTACATTCTTATTAGGTGCTGTATTTATCGGATTAGGATATGGAAACTTCCAATCTTGCACACAAGCATTAGCAATTAAAGTGACGCCTATACAACGGATGGGACTCGCGAATTCTACTTACTTTGTTTTTCTAGATCTTGCCTTAGGATTAGGACCATTGATATTAGGAATGTTCATTCCAATCATTGGGTTTAGAGGTATGTATTTATTATTAGCGGGAGTCATAGTTTTAAGTTTATTTGTTTATTATGCGTTACACGGAAGAAATGATAAAGAGTTAATGCAATTAGAGCAACGCTATACCTTATAATGGCTTTGATTTATTTTTTACAAATAGAAAAAAACCGTTAATGACTTTTTCCATTGTCATTAACGGGATTTTTCTATACTAAACATTTTATCATTTTATTTTTGTTATGAAGCTTTTAATCAGTTGGACGAATTAATCAAGAATTGTTACATTTACTGTTTGAACGCCCCAGCTATTTGCCTCATCTTTTGTTGGTACGTGAACATCAATTTTATCACCTTTGATTGCTCCACCAACATCACCTGCTATTGCATTACCGTATCCTTCAACATGTACTTTTGTTCCTAATGGAATAACATTTGGATCTACAGCTATTACTTTTTGATTAGGATTTTCATTTAAATCAATTCCTGTAGATGTTACTCCTGAACACCCTTCACATCCTGCAGTATACGCTGTTGCCGTTACTGAAATTGTTTCACCTTCTGCTTGAGATGTTTGTTCTGCTTCTGGTTGAGATTCAGTTTCAGACTCATTATTTTGCTCTGTCTCAGCTTCTTCAGCTGGCTCTTCAGAGGCTTGTTCCTCTTCTTCTACAACTTCTGTTGTGTTTTCCTCTTGAGTTACATTTGTCTGATTAAGTGTCAGTTCTTGTCCGACCACGATTAATGATGAGGAAAGATCGTTCCACTCCATTAATTCATTTACTGTTACTTTATATTTGCTACTAATTCCACTTAATGTATCACCTTTTACAACTTCGTGGGAATCAGCGTTGGTCTCCTCTTCTTCGTCTGTTGTCTCTATCTTCTGACCTGGTTGAATGATGATAGAATCTAATCCATTCAGATCAACTAATGATTGAACCGATGTATCATACTTTGATGCAATACCCCAAAGTGTATCGTGTTCTTGTACTTCATACTCTTCAGCTGAAACGTTAACTGCAGCTACTCCTGATAACATAACGCCTGTTGTAGCAATAGCTACCACTAACTTTTTCATAAAGTAGTCCCTCCTTAATTACTAACATTGACAATCATAGCACACAAAAAGTAGTCATACAGTAACAAGGAGATTAAGAGTTGATTACGCACTTAGCCCTATATCGGGATTGTGTTACAGAATCAGTAGCATTGTCATCTTGCATACCTGGCAATGAAACCGAGTACAACTTTCGCATATGCGCCTTACGAGAGTATTTAGACTCATTTCTTTCTTTACAATTGTGTTTCAATCGGCTGGCAGTAGTAATATTTCACCCTTGCCTATACCAATCGATCAACAAATCGTAAATTGATCTCCATCCTTAATAGCCTAACCTATTAAACGAAGTTTTTAACCAATTTTCTTAAATCATGTTGACATCGCTTTCAAATTGCTATATCCTATTTGGTAATACCAATAATTATATCGGTAATACCAATGGAGGTTAAGCAATGAACGACACTACATTTACTATTGAAAAAGATATCATTATGTCTATCATAAAAGGGGAAATCCAAGTGAATCAATCATTACCATCTGAACGGGAGCTGGCCCTGCAATATCAAGTCGGTAGGCCAAGGATTCGGGAAGTGCTACAAGGCCTAGCCGGGTCTGGATGGATTTCGATTCGTAAAAGTCAACCTGCGATTGTCAATGACTTTTGGAAAGAAGGAAATTTACTTGCCATCATCGATATGGTGCATCACTTTGAACAGATTCCAAATGAATTCATTCAATACTTTTTAGAAATCCGTGGCGCAATTACCCCCCACTTTGTGAAAGATGCGGTGAAAAGCCATTATCCTAAAGTAGTTGGTCTACTTGCTGAAACAGATACTTTATCGAATGATGCAATTTCTTTTGCCATATTTGATTGGGATCTCCAAAAACGGTTGGCAGCCTTATCGAATAATCCGATCTATTTACTGATGCTAAATAGTTTTGAACCGATTTATATAAAACTAGCAACTAGTTACTTTTCCATTCCAGCGTGTCGAACAGCTTCGGCTAATTATTATCAAGCTCTAATGGAAGCTGCATTAGTGGGAGATGATAACCAAGCAGCCAAAGAGGTTACTGCTGTTATGCAAACAAGCATTGATTTGTGGAATAAAAGTGTATCAATGTGTGATAAAAATAATAAGGAGGAAATAGAATGAAGAAGCATTTAAAAGAATTTGTCTTTTTTCCTGATGTCACGGTTATGTTGATTCTCTTTGTTGGCGTGCTCGTCTATACGATTCCGTCCATGCTTCATTGGTCAATATGGATTGCAATTGTTTTAGGAATGTTAGCCTATGCACTTAGTGAATATCTTATTCACCGTTTTCTTTTTCATATGAAAACACCTGAAAGTCCTTTTCTATTAAAAATGATCAAGCGCCTCCATTATGATCATCATATCGATCTCAAAGATTTGAAACTGCTTTTTTTACCTCTGTGGTTTAGTTTACCAAATTTCGCAATTAGCTCAATCATCTTCTACTTAATTACTACAAACTTACAATTAACAGCTGCCTTTATCTTAGGGTTAATGGCATACTTCTTATATTATGAGTGGACACATTATGTTGCACATCGTCCGATACAACCTATGTCAAGAGTTGGGGACAATATTAAAAAAGCGCATCTTTGGCACCATTATAAAAATGAAAATTATTGGTTTGGTGTAACCCATATGACTGTAGATAGAACACTTGGTACCTATAAAAATCACCGCGAAGTCGAAAGAAGCGAAACTGCTAGAAACCTTGAAGAACGTTCATGAAACAAAAAATTCCTTATCTATATGATAGTCTGTAACCGTTAAAGATGAAAAAAGCTTGTTCCCCTATATGGAAAACAAGCTTTTTTAGAATCGACGAGAAATATTACTAACTTTTCTCCGTGTTATTCTTTTTTAGTTCCGCTTCTAGTGCATCACCTAATTGATATAATCTTTCTTCATCATGATGTCGACCTATCAGCTGTAAACCAATTGGCAAACCGCTCTTAGACATGCCACAAGGAATGGATAAGGATGGGTTTCCTGT
>JAPFCO010000198.1 GCA_026169505.1 Pseudogracilibacillus sp. | reverse complement strand
GTAATATTTAGTAAGACAAGTGTATGATAAATTAAGTCGGCTACTTCCCATTTTATTTCTTCTTTATCATTGTTTTTTGCCCCAATGATTATCTCACTTGCTTCTTCACCAACTTTTTTAAGTACTTTATCAATGCCTTCGTTAAATAAATAAGTTGTATAAGCTCCTTCAACAGGATGTTGACGGCGATTTTCGATAACTTGTACGATACGGTGAATGACATCATGTGTCGTTTGTTTTTCTTCATCTAACACGTTGTAAAAACATGAATCTTCTCCTGTATGGCATGCAGGACCTGCAGGTACAACTGTTAATAAGACAGCATCTTGGTCACAGTCGAAGGCAATTTGTTTCACTTGTTGTTTATTGCCAGATGTTGCTCCTTTATTCCATAGTTCTTGTCGTGAACGACTGTAAAACCATGTTTCATTTGTTTCTATTGTCTTTTTTAATGCTTCTTCGTTCATATAAGCGAGCATTAATACTTTTCCGGATGTTTCGTCTTGAACAATAGCTGGTATAAGTCCGTTATCATCATATTTTAGTTTATTTAACACGCTTATATCTCCTTTATAAGAATATCGCAGTTCTTTAAGTATTCTTTTAAGTCAGTTATTTTGATATCCTCGTAGTGAAATACGGAAGCAGCAAGAGCAGCATTGGCTTCCCCTTTGCTCAGTACGTCACGGAAATGGTCTAGTTCTCCCGCTCCGCCGCTTGCTATAACTGGTATGTGAACAGCATGTGAAACTGCTTTATTTAAAGTAAGGTCATAGCCTTCTTTCACTCCATCGGCATCAATGGAATTCAGTAAAATTTCTCCGACACCTAACGCTTCACCTTGTTTTGCCCACTCAATAACATCAAGCCCCGAATCATACTTTCCACCTTTTGTAAACGCATGCCAAGTGTTAGGAGCTACTTGTTTTGCATCAATGGATAAAATAATTTGTTCCCCACCAAATATATCTGTAGCTTCTTTTAATAAACTAGGCTGTTGAATGGCGGCACTAGTAATAGACACTTTTTTGGCACCTGCTTGCAGTACTGCGCCAATATCTTCGATTGCCCGAATGCCACCACCAACAAATAATGGAATAGTTGTATTGTCAGCAATATCTTTGACTACTTTTAAAAAGGCTCGTCGATCATTTCCAGTAATATCTAGCAAAAATAAGACATCTGCTTGATCTAATTCGTATTGTTTGGCAAGGTTGATAGGGTTAGCGACATCTTGAACATTTTGGAACTTCTTCCCTTTTACGACGCGTCCATCACGAATATCTAGGCAAGGAATGATGCGTTTGTTCGCCATTTAATTCGCCTCCACTAATGTTTCAAAGTCTAATTTCCCATCGTATAATGCTTTTCCGATAATCGTACCATACATTTCTAATGCTTGGAGGTTTTCTACGTCTTCCTTCGTTGTGACGCCTCCAGATGCGATGACATCCATCGATGTAGCTTCATTAATGGTTTGTTGTTCTTGGAGATTTGGCCCTTGTAACATACCGTCCTTAGCAATGTCAGTATAGACAATTGTTTTGACACCGATTTTATCCAGTTCTTTCACTAAGTCAAGCGCAGCTACGTTACTAGTGTCTGTCCACCCATCCGTAGCGACATAACCATTTCTCGCATCAAGCGATACCGCAATCTTATCTCCATATTTCTGAACTGCGGCTTTTAGAAAATCAGGATCATTGATTGCTGCAGTTCCAATAATGACACGATCGACACCATTTTCTAGGTAGGTTGCAATGATATCAAGGGAACGAATGCCGCCCCCAACTTGTACAGGAATACTTACTGTTTTCGCAATGTCTTGGATGACTTTTTTATTGATTGAATCACCTGTCTTTGCGCCATCTAAATCAACAATATGGATAAATTCCGCACCTTTTGCTTCCCATTTTTTTGCCATATCAATCGGTGAGTTACTATATACTTTCTCTTGGTTATAATCCCCTTGAATAAGACGGACACATTGCCCATCTAAAATATCTATTGCTGGAAAAATAATCATGTTAGCTCTCCTTTATTTTCTATTATGATTGTGTATATCAATAATACTAGAGTACTCCCTTAGTTGATGGAACGCCTTTTACTCGTGGGTTTAAACTACTTGCTTTATCAAGTGCACGAGTGAATGCTTTAAATATAGCTTCGATCATATGATGTGTATTTGTACCATATTCCAGCTGGATATGTAATGTTACTCCTGCATGGTTGACGAAACCTTGAAAAAACTCTTGCACTAACTCTGTATCAAATTGTCCAACTTTGTCTTTTAAACCATCTACACGATATACAAGATGTGAGCGACCACTAATATCAAGGTGAACTGTTGCTAATGCTTCATCCATTGGAATTGATACGGTTGCATAGCGGGTAATTCCTGCTTTGTCTCCCATCGCTTGTTTAAATGCTTGACCTAAAGCAATACCAATATCTTCTGTTGTATGGTGTTGGTCCACTTCTATGTCCCCATCACATGTTACGTCAAGGTCGAATAACCCGTGACCTTTAAAAAGTACTAACATATGGTCTAAAAAACCGACTCCTGTGCTGATAGAACCTTCACCGGTACCGTCCACCGAAAGTGTTAAATTAATTTTTGTCTCTGCAGTGTCTCTTGAAATAGTATGTTTCCTCAACAATTATCATCCTTTTCATCGCATATTTATATAAAAGTTATTATCTGAATCAATTTCATAATGTAATTGTTAGGATTAAAATCCGAACAATGATAATTTGTTTAAAAGCACCGTTGACTTGCACTACAGGCGGCTGCTTTCCGCGGGCATGGCTTGAGCCTCCTCGGAAGAAAAACACTTCCTGTGGGGTCTTCGACGTGCAGGATGCACTAGCACAGACGTTGCGACAGGACGTCGCGAACTTAGTCTGTGTTCTTACATGCTGTTCCCGCTGGAGTCAGCCGCCTTTCGTTCCAGTCAACTAGACGCCCTTTATAAAATGAACTTTTCAATACCTTTCATTCTTAATGGTTCGGATTTTTACGTGAAATAAGAATTTATGAAATTGCCTAATCTAATTATGATCTCCGTATTTTAATGGATTTTGCGTGCGCTTCTAAGCCTTCCATTGAGGCGATTGTTTCAATGTATGCTGCCTCTTTTAATAAAGCTGCCTCAGAATAATGAATGATACTCGACTTTTTCATGAAATCATACACGCCTAGTGGTGAAGCGAATCTCGCTGTGCCGCTTGTTGGTAATGTGTGGTTTGGGCCAGCTAGATAATCACCTAAAGGTTCTGGAGAATGATGTCCTAAAAAGATTGCTCCCGCATGTTTAACGTCAGCTAAATGATTTGTAGCATCAGCAATCATCAATTGTAAATGTTCTGGTGCGATATCATTTACTAATGAAAATGCATCATCTAAAGAGTTGGCAATGATGATTTTACCATTGTTTTGAATGGAAGCTGTTGCGACATCTTTTCGTTGTAAATCTGTTAATTGTTTGGTTACTTCGGCTTGCACTTGTTTAGCAATTGTTTCATTTAAGGTAATACAAATTGCAGTTGCTGCCTCATCATGTTCCGCTTGAGAAAGTAAGTCTGCTGCGACAAAATCTGGACGAGCTGTGTCATCAGCGACAACACAAATTTCACTAGGTCCAGCAATCATATCTATAGCAACATCACCATACACCCATTTTTTTGCACGGGCAACGTAGTCATTTCCTGGTCCAACGATTTTATCAACCTTTTGTACGGTTTCTGTTCCATAAGCAAAAGCGGCGATCGCTTGGGCCCCACCCATTTTATATATTGTTTCAACGCCAGCCTCTGCAGCAGCAACGAGTACATGAGGATTGATTGTGCCATCACTTTGTGGTGGTGTAGCGATAGCTATCGAAGCAACATTGGCAATTTTAGCGGGAATGACGTTCATTAAAACGGTTGAAGGATAGGCTGCCTTACCACCTGGGACATAGATACCTACGCGTTCGATCGGGGTTACTTGTTGTCCGAGCATGACCCCATCCGGTTTATGAAAGAACCAAGACTTTTCTACTTGTGCTTGGTGAAACGTTTCGATATTTTGTTTTGCTACTTGAATTGCTTCGATAAAAGCAGCACTTACTTTTTTGCGTGCGGATGTCATTTCTTCTTTTGTCACAGTTAATTGATCTAAGGAAACGTGATCAAATTGCTCTGTATAGGAGAAGAGTGCCTGATCTTTATTTGTTCGTACGTTTTGAATTACGTTTAGTACGGTTTGATCAATTGCTGCGTTTCGATCGACCTCACTACGGCTTGTTTGTTGTTGGAATTCGTTACTCGTAATTATTTCCACTTTTATCACTCCAAAACGGCTTTTATTTGTTCAATGAATCGTTGTATTGCTTGTGTCTTTGTAGCAAAACTAGCTTTATTGACGACAAGACGAGTACTAATCGTTTCCACATCATCTAAAATCGTGAGTCCGTTTTCCTTAATTGTACTCCCTGTCTCAACGATGTCCATAATACAGTCTGCCATATCAATAATAGGGGCTAATTCAACTGAACCATTTAATTTAATTGTCTCTGCTGTAATGCCTTTCTTTTGAAAGTAATTTTCCGCTACACGTGGATATTTTGAAGCGACTTTTATATTCTTTCCTTTCGCCATGGGTAGTTCTTTTAAACTAGCGATAACGAATCGACATTTACCAAGTTTTAAATCAAGTAATTCATATAAATCTGCATTTGCCTCAAGTATATTATC
>JAPFCO010000074.1 GCA_026169505.1 Pseudogracilibacillus sp. | reverse complement strand
GTCGTTTAATACCATCACTCATTTTCTCTGCACCCCCAAATACTGTTTCAATTTTTCCACAAAAGAGATTGATTTTAATTGATTGGGTGCATTGTTATGATCTAAAAATTCTGTCACGATGTTTTTTAAACCTTTTGAGATAGGAGCTTGAGGATTCAATAGAACATATGGTATTTGCTTCATCACAGCTGTCGTTACCGTTCTATCATTTGGCAATAAACTGCCTTGCAACATATCCGTCTCTAAAAATGTTGCTACCACTTTCTTAAAACGCTGGACACTTTGCTTTCCTTCCTTTTTGCTTTGACAACGATTCACAACAAGATGTATCGGAAATTGTTTATCATGTAAAACTATTTGTTTTACTACGCTATAAGCGTCTGTTATTGCAGTTGGTTCTGGTGTTGTAATCATAAAGCATTCATCAGCAGCAAGAATAAATGACAAGGTAGTAGATGTAATTCCAGCGCCTAAATCAAAAATAATATAATCATATATACGTGCTAGTTCACTATACTGGGAAAAGAAATAGTCTAGTCTTTCATTATCCAAATGCACAAGTTCATGAAGGTTTGTTCCTCCAGCTATATAAGACAGATTCTTTGGTCCTAGTTCTATAATACCATGAATTGGCAAAAAGTCAGTAAATAAATTCATTATTGAATATTTAGATTTACTTCCTAGTAAAATATCGATATTGCCCATCCCAACATCTAAATCAAACAATAGGACAGATTTTCTCCTTTGTTGAAGTTCGATTGCAAAGTTAAGTGCTATATTAGATTTGCCCACGCCACCCTTACCACTTGCAAATGCAATCGTCTTCGCTTGACCTTTATTGTTCTTTAATTGATTGCGTAAGCTTTCTGCTTGGTCATACATGTCGATACCTACTTAAGATTAGTTCAGTCAAATAATTTGCATCAACTTGAACTAAATCATCCGGGACATTTTGACCATTCGATACATAAGCAACTCCCGCTTGTTGCCCAAAACAAAGGTTGATGAGCATGCCGTATGTCGTCGTTTCATCTGCTTTTGTAAATATTAGTTGATGAATGCCAACGTTTTTAAAAATATGATAAATTTCAGCATTATCAGTCCCTTTTGCAGTAAGCGATAGGACTAAATATGTGATACTGTTACCATCAGCCATCTGAATCAAATGTTTTAATTCTTGAACATAATTTAACTCTCTATAATTACGACCAGCAGTATCAACAAAAATATGATCATAATCTGCAAATTTGTCGAGTGCTTTTTCATAATCTTCCCTAGAATAAACAACTTCAAGTGGGACATCTAAAATTCTTGCATAAGTTTTCAATTGTTCAATTGCGGCAATGCGATAAGTATCTGTTGTAATAAATGCTACACGCTTTTTTTCTTCTAACATTGTTTTAGCAGCTACTTTAGCAATGGTTGTTGTCTTACCTACCCCTGTAGGTCCTACAAATTGAATCACCTGTTTATGAGATGGTGATGGATTATGTAAGTTCGCTTCAAATTTTCCTTTTAAGAATTGCTCGAAGGAGAATAACATCTGTTCCTCACTTTCAGTGCTCTCGACATCTCCTTGTATAGTTAGAACCATATTCTCAGCTACTTCGTTAGAAACTCCTTGTTCTAGTAAAAATTGAAATAATACATCAAATGGAGCAGTAAAAGGGTTGTTTCCCTGAAATGTTTTACTTGCAACAAGTTGTCTTAATTGTTTAATTTCCTGTAACACTTGTTGCTGATCTAGATCGTTTGTCATTTTGGGAACCACTGGACTTTTAAATTGCCTCGTTTCCACTTGTTGTGTACTTTGCTTCTTTTTTTGAATTGGGTGTGGATCCAACGCAGCGATCACTTCGATACGGTTCTTTTTAAATAGTCCAAAAACACCCTTATCTTTTATTTGTTTACTGTTCAAAATGATCGCATCCGAACCTAAATCTTTTTTAACTTGCATCAGTGCATCGTTCATCGAATCTGCTACATATTTTTTTATCTTCAATCTACATTCACCACCCCAACACTTTGAACTTGTACATTTGATTCAATTTCGTTATAAGATAAAATTGGTAATTGTGGGAAAGTACGTTCTAATAACTGTTTCAAATACATTCTTATCGTTGGCGAACACAGAACAACAACATTTTCATACTGAACAGACGCTTTTTCCACATTTTCATAAACATTTTTAATTATTTTATCTTGAACTTCTGGATCTATTGCTAAATAATTGCCATGCTCCACTTGTTGAATGTTTTTAGATATAATATTTTCAACATCAACTGAAGTTGTAATAACTTTTAAATGCTGATCTTCAGAAACATATTGCTTCGTAATTTGACTAGCTAAAGCTTGTCGAACGTATTCTGCTAATAAGTCTGGATCGTTTGTCATTTTTGCAAAGTCTGCAAGTGTTTCAAAAATAATCGGTAAATTACGAATGGATATATTTTCTCGTAATAATTTTGCCAATACTTTTTGTATATCGCCTACTGACAACGGATCAGGTGTAACCTCATCAGCTAAAATAGCATACTCCTCATGTAAATGATCGATCAATTCCTTTGTTTCCTGCCTACCTAGTAATTGATGAGCATTTCTTTTCAATTCTTCCGTCAAATGCGTCGAAACAACAGATGGCGGATCTACTACTGTATAACCAAATAATTCAGCTTCATCTTTTTTCGGTTCACTAATCCATTTTGCTGGTAAACCAAATGCAGGTTCCTTCGTATCAATACCTTCAATGACATCGTTATCCAAGTCTGGAGTCATTGCTAAATAATGATCGAGAAGGATTTCTCCTTTGGCGACTTCATTTCCTTTTAATTTAATTCGATATTCATTCGGTTCTAATTGGATATTATCTCTTATCCGTACTACTGGGATAACGACACCCAAATCAATCGCTAATTGTCTTCTAATCATGACAATTCGGTCCAGAAGATCACCGCCCTGCTTTGCATCTACGAGTGGTATTAATCCATAACCAAATTCAAATTCAATTGGATCAATACTTAATAGATTTACGACACTTTCTTGCGTCTTCATCGTCTCACTATCATCTTCATCAGCCATTGCTTCATCTAGTTCAGGTGGAGCCTTTGTTTGTTCTAATAAGAGGTATCCACCGATTGCTAGAAACGATGAAATACTAAATGTAAGCATAAAATTAATCGGTGTAAACCCGAGTAAAAAAATTGTACCAGCAGCAATGAATAATAGTTTTGGAAACTGGAGTAACTGTTTAGTAACATCAGTCCCAAAATTACCTTCTGTAGAAGTTCGGGTTACAACAATCCCTGTTGCTGTTGCAATAAGTAATGCTGGAATTTGAGTAACTAACCCATCCCCAACGGTTAAGCGCATATATGTTTCAACTGCTTCCGAAAAACTCATTTCCATCTGGACCATACCAATGATAATCCCGAAAATAATATTAATTATAACGATGATAATTCCTGCAATTGCGTCCCCTTTGACAAATTTAGACGCACCGTCCATCGCACCGTGAAAGTCAGCATCATCTTCAACTTTCTCTCGTCTTTCCCGAGCTTCTATTTCAGTGATTAATCCAGCATTTAAATCTGCATCAATACTCATTTGTTTTCCTGGCATTGCATCAAGTGTAAATCTGGCAGATACCTCTGAAACTCGTTCTGCACCTTTTGTAATGACAATATACTGAATAATTACTAGAATGATGAAAACAACAAATCCGACGAGCGGATTATCACCAATTACAAATGAACCAAATGTATCAACTACCCCACCAGCATCTGCATTAGCTAAAATAGATCTCGTTGTAGAAACGTTCAATCCGAGGCGAAATAATGTGAGTAATAATAGTAAGGAAGGAAAAATTGAAAACTGCAATGCTTCTTGGGTGTTCATTGAAACTAAGATGACAATTAATGCAAGAGAAATATTACATAAAATGAGTATGCTTAATAACCACCCTGGTAAAGGAATGATTAACATAACAATAATTAAAATAACTGCTAATAATACCGATAACTCTCTTGCTTTCATTCTAAGACCCCTAACTAATTAACCTTTTTTTCCATTTGATATACGAACGCTAACACTTCTGCAACTGCTTGATAAAAATCTTCCGGTATGATTTCATCTATTTCTACCTCATCATACATCGCCCTGGCTAGAGGCTTATTTTCAACTGTCATCACTTGATGCAGTTGAGCAACTTCTTTTATTTTTAATGCAGTTGCATCTGTTCCTTTTGCTACAACATACGGCGCAGATGTAACTGTCTCATCATATTTTATTGCTATCGCATAATGAGTTGGGTTTGTAATAACAACATCTGCTTCTGGAACTTCTGACATCATACGACTCATTGCCATTTGTCGTTGTTTCTCTTTCAATTTTGACTTAATAAAGGGATCTCCTTCGATATTTTTATGTTCATCTTTAACATCTTGTTTTGACATACGAATTTTCTTTTCAAAATCATACTTTTGATAAATATAATCTAGTACAGCGAGAAACAATAACGCAATCACAGCAGATAATGCCATAATAATCGTTACTTGCCCAAAGAAAATAACTGCTGATTCAGCTGGTTTAAATGCTAATTGCATCATCTCGTCTTTATTCATCCAAATAATTGTAAAAGTAATCGTCCCTATTACTGCAATTTTTAATAGTGACTTTAATAATTCGACCAAAGCCCGTACAGAGAATATTCGTTTCGCACCTTGAATTGGATCAATTTTCTTTAAATCGAATTTTAATGGTTCACTTGTAAAAAGAACCCCAACTTGCAGCATATTTCCGACAATTGCGGCAATAAATGCTATTGCCATTATCGGAGATACAATAATCGCGTAATGAATGAGGCCTTCTTTTAGTAATTTCATTGTTGAATCGATTGTGACTTCTAAATGAATCTGTTCAGTAAAACTATGGACAAACAAATCCATCATCTGATTTTTCATCAATGAACCAACGATAAATAACAACATAAATGAAAATAATAAAATAATAGATGTATTAAGATCCTGGCTTTTTGCTACTTGTCCTTTTTTTCGTTCATCTTCTCTTTTTTTAGGAGAAGCCTTTTCCGTTTTCTCCCCAGCAAAAAATTGTAAATCTAATTGTAAACGCAAAGTTAGCTACCTCCCAAGATCTCCATCAATTGTCGCATTGTGATAAACATCGTTTCAAATATAAACTTTGCTAACATCATATATAAGCTTAAAAAGACAGATAAAACGAGAAAGCTTACTAATATTTTTAATGGCAGACCGACTACAAATACGTTTACTTGTGGAACTGTACGAGCAATTAAACCAAGTGCCACATCGACTAAGAATAAACATCCAACAATTGGTAGGGCCATTTGAAAGGCAACAATAAACATGTTGTTAAAGGTTTCGATAATAAACTCACTAAACGTACCATTTATCTGGATAAAGCCTTCTAATGTAATAAATTGATAGCTATGAAAGATCCCATCTATTAACAAATAATGACCATTAACCGATAATAGAAATAACATAGCAAACATGTAAAAAAACTGCCCTATGATTGGACTTTGTGCCCCAGTCTGTGGATCTACGACGTTAGCAATCGCAAAACCCATCTGAAAATCGATAAATCCACCTGCAATCTGTACAGCAGATAATATAATATAGGCAATTAACCCAATTGCTAACCCTACAGCTACTTCTTTTAATAATAGTAAAAAATAGATATGATCCACATCTAACACAGGAGCTTCCATGCTCGTCATAATGACCAAACTAAGAAAAAAGCTAAAACCTATTTTAAACATTGTAGGAATCGTCCGATAGGAAAATAAAGGTACAGTTATAAAAAACGCTAATGTTCTAGCAAAGATTAATAAAAATACTGGAACAACTGATAAATTAATTATTTCTAGCATTGTTTACCCAACTATCATTGGTAGATTTTGATATAAATCTGTTGTAAATTCTACCAATTTAGATAGCATCCAAGGTCCGAAGAACACTACTCCTACTAAAACAGCAATAATTTTGGGAATAAAAGCCAATGTTTGTTCTTGAATTTGCGTTGTCGCCTGAAAGATACTAACAAGTAAACCAACTCCCAAAGCTAAAATTAGGATTGGACCTGCTACTAATAAAATTGTATAAATACTTCGTTCGGCCAACGTTAATACCATTTCTTCATTCAAGTAAACGCACCTTCTTCTTTCAATAAAATAATTTCGCTATCCCCTTGCTGTAACAACGATTGCAATAGTCTACTAATAAATTGACACTAAAATCCTTGAAGCAATGAATATGTAATCAAATACCACCCATCTACTAATACGAATAAAAGAATCTTAAAAGGCAATGAAATCATTACTGGCGGTAACATCATCATCCCCATCGACATTAAGATACTTGCAACAGCCATATCGATAATTAAAAATGGGATAAAAATCATAAAACCCATTTGAAATGCTGTTTTTAATTCACTGATAGCAAAAGCTGGTATGAGCGTAGTCAAGGGTATATCTTGTATTGTCTCGATACTTTCCGCATTTGTATAATTTAAAAATAATGCTAAGTCTTTCTGACGTGTATGTTTAGACATAAACTCCTTAATTGGAACACTTGCACTTTCGTAGGCTTCATCTAATGTCATTTCTTCTTCAAATAAAGGTTGTAATGCTTCATCATATACTTCTGTAAAAGTAGGTGCCATTATAAAAAACGTTAAAAATAGTGCTAAGCCAATTAACACCTGATTTGGTGGCATTTGTTGTGTTGCTAAAGATGTACGAACAAATGATAGTACGATGACGATTCGGGTAAAGCTTGTCATTAAAATTAATATGCCCGGAGCTAAAGATAAAACCGATAATAATAAGAGTAATTTTACGGATGTCGAAATCGCAGCAGGATCGGAACTAGAAAATATATTTATAAAATCACCCATGTATATCATCATCTTTCTTATGCTTTTCGATTAATTGCTCGCGCTGCTTTTTTAATTTATTCAATTCCGTTTCCAATGTATCCGTAAATGGGATGGTTGACACTTCTTTCGGTTGTTGGTCTTGGTACTGTTGTTTTTTTGTAAACATATTTTGAATAAATGTGAAAGGTTCTGTGTCAGTCGTTGCATTTTCTTCTAACTGTTTAATGACCTCTTTATCTGTTATTTCATCTAATAGATTTACATCATTTCCAATACCGACCGCATATACTTTCTCGCCTATTCGAATGATTTGGATCGACTTTTGTTGTCCAACTGATAGTCCTCCAAGATTTTCGAGAGCACTACTGTGAACTGACTTGTTATTTTTTCTCTTCAAAAAAGTTAATAAAAGATAAATAAGAAGTAATACGAGTGCTAAAGCAAAAATAATTTTCAATATATTGATAACGATAGAACCTGTATTACTTGTTGAAGCATCTTCTACCCCATCATTATTCGATTGAATATTTTGTTGCTCTGTTTCTAATTGTTCTAAACAGTCGTCATTTTCCTCCAAGCAATCCTTTATATTCGTCTCCAAAGCTGCTACAGAGGATGGAAAGACGACTAAAATAAAAAGGCTAATCAGAATCATTAGGTTCAACTTTTTACGCATTGTGACTACTCTCATTTATTCTAATGCTTTTGCGATTGCTTCCATTACGCGATCAGCTTGAAAAGGTTTAACAATAAAATCTTTTGCCCCTGCTTGTATGGCATCAATTACCATTGCTTGTTGTCCCATTGCCGAGCACATAATAACGGTAGCATTAGCATCTATTTCCTTAATTTCTTTCAAAGCTTGAATACCATCTTTTTCAGGCATCGTAATATCCAGTGTAACTAAATCAGGCTTTAATTCTTTATATTTATCGACTGCTACTTGACCATTTTCCGCTTCACCTATTACGTTATAACCATTCTTCACTAAAATATCTTTAATCATCATCCTCATAAATGCTGCATCATCAACTATTAACACACTATGTGTCATTTTCACTTCACCTCATAAAATTAATTTAATTTCCTTAATCGATCAGCTTGACTTACCACATCTGTTATACGAACACCAAAATTCTCTTCAATTACGACGACTTCACCTTTAGCAATTAATTTACTGTTCACTAGTACATCAACAGGTTCTCCAGCTAATTTGTCTAATTCGATAATCGATCCAGAAGTAAGTTCGAGTACTTCTGCTACTGTTTGCTTTGTTCTACCTAGTTCCACCGTAACTTTTAACGGAATGTCTAATAACATATCTAAGTTCCGATGATTCTGTTCGGACAATGCTATATTGTTAAACTCTGTAAATGATGCTGTTTGTACTGGTGCATCTTCTTGTGCTCTTGCTCCAATCTGTTGGGATGTTTCTTTATCATTTACGGAAGATTGTTCTGTAAACGTTTCTCCCCTTACAGGATCATCAGAAAGCAATGGTTCGTTTTTTTCTGGCTTGACTGGTTCTGCTTCAACTTCAGGTTCTAGTAAGTTTCGTACTAATTCCTTAGCAAAAGGTAAGGGAATTAGTTGCATGATATTCGAATCAATTAAATCCCCTATTTTTAGTTGAAATGAAACCTTTACAAACACTTCTTCATCTGTCGCATTCTCTACTTCTTCTAATTTATCAATATCTTCATATTCAACGATAGGTGGTGATATATCTACTCTTTTATTAAATACAGTTGACATACTCGTTGCGGAGGATCCCATCATTTGATTCATTGCTTCTTGAACAGCACTTAACTCAATCTCTGACAATTCTTCTCCTGCATCTTCACCTGTCCCACCTAACATAATATTAGAAATGATAGCTGCATCTGTCGCTTTCATTAAAAATATATTTTCTCCATCAAAACCTTCTACATAGTTAACCTGTAAACTAACATGTTCATATGGAAATTCTTCTTTAATCCCTGTTTTACGAACTATCGACACTGTCGGTGTAGTAATAGCCACTTTCTGATTGAGCAAGGTTGATAATGCAGTTGCCGAACTTCCTAGCGAAATATTTCCAATTTCACCAATTGTGTCTTTTTCAATTGAGGTTAAATATAACGCAGTTATATCTTCTTCTACTTCTTCTTGTTCATCATTTGTACCATGTAATAAAGCATTTATTTCATCTTGTGATAAAATGCCGTCATTTGTCATCAGCTATCCCTCCTTCAAATACTTCCAATACTTGAACTGCAATATTATTTTTCGTTTTTCCAGGCTGTACAAGCATTTTAGGTTGTTGATTTACGACCATTTCTAGAGGAGTATCAATCGATTGATTGAGTAAAATGACATCATTTTCTTTTAATCCTAGCAATTGTTCTACCGTAATGTTTGTCTTTCCTAAAATTGCTTTTGTCTCAACATATATTTCACGCACATGATTTTGTAATTGCTGATACGTTTCTGGATCACGTGTTTTCGTTCCAGTTTCCATCCAATAATGAACAGAGAGCTTTGGTATAATTGGTTCTAGTATAATATGTGGAATACAAATATTAATCATTCCACTTACTTCACCAATTTGCGTGTTAAATGAAACAACAACGACCGTTTCATTTGGAGAAACCATTTGTAAAAATTGCGGATTATTTTCAAACTCTTCCAAAATAGGGTCAATATCAATCATTGTTGCCCATGCTTCTTTTAAATTCACAACAGATTGCTCAAATAATTGTGTCATAATTAATGTTTCTATTTCTGTTAAACTGTCAATTTGAACCTCGCTCGTTCCTTTACCACCGAGAATACGGTCTAGCATCGAATAAGCAATATTCGGATTAACTTCCATCAAAAGTCTGCCTTCCAATGGTTCTACACTATACACATTTAATATAGTCGTTTTAGGAATAGAACGAATAAACTCCTCATAAGGGACTTGATCTACCGAAGCAACGGAGATATTTACATAGGTACGTAATTTTCCAGAAAAGAAGGTCGTTAATAGACGCGCAAAATTATCGTGAATTCTAGCGATACCTCTAATTTGATCTTTAGAAAAACGTAGTGCTCTTTTGAAATCATAGACAGACACTTTTTGTTTTTCATCTTCCTTTTTTAACTCTTCGGCATCCATCTCTCCTGATGAAATTGCTGATAATAATGAATCAATTTCATTTTGTGATAATATCTCGTCTTGCAATATCCGTCACCTCCTACTGCGAACACTTACTTATTGTAAAATTTTATCGATTGTATATACATCTGTTATCGAACCATCATTCATTACATCATTCAAATTATCTTTTAATGAAATCTCTAAGTCGGATAGTCCTTCTCGGAAATCATCTTCTGTCATCGTAGCCAGCTCTTTGATAAGGATATTTTGAATTTGAAATTCTCTTTGTGACACTTCATTCACTGATTTCTTTCCATCCGTTATTAATCGAAATTGGATCCGGACAAATGTACCATCTTCTAAATCTGTCGTCATTTCAGGAGTCTCGTAGGAATATTTATTCATTTCATCAATCGATAGTTCACCGGCATCCGTAGTGTCATCCATAAAGTAAAACACCCCAATAAATCCTATTACACCTACGACAATAATAGAAAAAACAGAGATCATCAGTGTCTTCATAAATTTCATTTTATTCACCTACTTTTGTTCTGTACCAAACAAACCAATTTGCTGGAAATAGTTCGTCATTTTGTGAACTACTTCTTTTTCATCTGTTTGCACAACAATTTTTTTCCCATTCGTTAACGTAATTGTCGTATCTGGTAAGGATTGTATTTGTTCAATTAAAAAAGCATTTAATATGAAACGCTCACCATTTAATCGCTGTAGTTCAATCACATTATGGCGGGGATGTTGAATGACACACATCCCCTACCTCCCTTGTTTATCGTTTAAGATTTACTAGTTCTTGCAATATTTCATCTGATGTTGTAATAATTCTTGTATTTGCTTGGAATCCTCTTTGTGCAACAATCATTTCTGTAAATTCTTCTGCTAAGTCAACGTTAGACATCTCTAGTGTACTAGCTACGATTTTTCCCATTCCTTCATTATCTGGTTGTATAAGCTCCTGTCCCAATCCAGCATTAGGTGAATTAGCGTATAAATTTCCACCAATCTTTTCCAAACCTGCTGGGTTAGTGAAATTAGCTAAAGCAATATAACCAGCTACTTGTGGTTCACCATCTTCATCATTATAATTAATTGCACCATCATCTGAAATACTAATACTTTGTGCATTCGGTGGAATTGTTATTGGACCCGTCATTCCTTGTAATACATAACCATCTGCGTTTACGATCGTGCCATCATCATCTAAAGAAAAATTTCCTGCACGTGTGTAATAAGTAGCGTCACCGTGCGTTACTGCGAACATGCCGTTACCTTCTATGGCAAAGTCGAATGTATTCCCTGTAGATTGACTAAATCCTTGTGTATGAATATTATCAATTGATCCGACTTGCGATCCTAAACCAACTTGCATTGGGTTTACTCCACCACGATTAGCTGTAGCAGCTTGAGCGCCTTGAGAAGTTTGTGACATCATATCTTGAAACGTAACTCGCCCTTTTTTAAATCCTGACGTATTCACGTTTGCAATATTATTTCCGATAACATCTAATTTTGTTTGAAATCCGCGCATTCCAGATATTCCTGAATACATTGAACGTAGCATAATTTATTCTCTCCTTTTGATGTGTTGCAACTATTTCTATCAGTCAATAGTCACATAGGTTTCCCGCTTAAGGGTCCAACCTTATTAAAGTACAATCGTTCCATTAATATTTGTGAAAATTTGATTCGTAGTTTCTTCCTGGGTCATAGCAGTAATAATCGTATTGTTTTTTGTGCTGACAACAAATGTAATATCGTCTAGGATAACTACTGCGTCTGTTACACCTTTTTGTTTTGCTTCTGCCATCTTGTCACCGATCATCGACCATTTCTCTGTATCCATTTGAATATTTCGTTCTAATAAACGTTGTTTTGCATGTTTACTAATATTCACATCATTTACTGTAGACAAAACGTGTTTAAAGTCGATGTTTTCCCTAGGTGCTTTCATGTCAGTTTTAGGTTGTGTTAATTGATGTTGATGCAAAGGATGTACGTAATTATGCATCATCATCACTTCCATCAGTGCTGTTTCCGTCATCTAATACTTTTAAAATGCTGTCTGCATATATCTCTTCGCCATTTTCTAATTCCAAGATTGCCCAGCCATCTTTTTGACTAACTGACACGACTTTACTTGAGATTACTTCCTTCTGATTCGATTCTGATATATCTTCATATGACACTTCTTTTCCAACCATATGACTATACTGAATAACAGGCGAAATAAGTTGATTGTGCACTAATGTGTCAATGGAGCTAGCCATATTCATCATTTGCTCTAACTGGGAAAATGTTGCCATTTGTGCAATGAAATCTTTATCTTCCATTGGATTTAAAGGATCTTGGTTTTGTAACTGAGTCATTAATATTTTAATAAACTCATCTTTTCCCAATTCTGGACTTGGGGTCCTAGATTGTGACTGATTCGATAAATAATAGGACGGATCAATTTTAGTCATTCATGTGTACCTCCTCCTCTTGTATTTGTTTAAACAAGGTTGAGAAATCTATCGATATTTGTTCCTGCTTGTCCTCGTCATTCAATTGCTCATCTTGTTCTTCATCTTGATCAAATGCTCTATCTTCTTCCTGATTTGTCTGCACTTTTTCATCCATTATCGGATCCTCACGAACAATTTGGACTTGATGTGGTGAGAATGTATGTTTTAACTGTTGGACATTTGATTCTAATAGCTCTTTAGTAAATCCGGAAGTGGCAATGATACGTACGATCATTTCACCATCCACTTGAGTGAACGAAATTTTAATCGTACCTAAATTATCAGGCGTTAACACAACAAACAATTCTTGCATTAAATTACCTCGTTGGACAAACTTACTCTGTTCAATCGCCTTCGTTATTTCTTGAGCCATTTCGGATTGAATTCGTTCAACACCTTCCACATTAGGACTATGTATAGTTTGTTGTTCAGCAATAGACATCCTTGGAGCTACCATCTGCTCGCTATTTATAACTGGGGTAATTCGATCTGATTGTTCTAAAGCAGCCGAAAGCCAGTGAGCAACGTCCGATCGCGTAATCGAAGCATTATCGCTATACATTTGTTTCGATGAAAAATGACTTCTTTTTTCATACAAGACACTTATTTTTTGCAATAGTTCTTCTTCATCTTTTGACAATTGATTGGATACGAGTTGAGTAAATGTTTCCGTTGGTATTTGTTGTTTTAAAAGGGACCATTCTTTTAAGATAGGTATGAGTCTACTAGCTACATCCTCCGTACGATATCCTTGTTCTATTTGCTGAAATAGCGTTTGAACCTGTATCATTAGTTGCTCTAGTTCAACTCCAATGATCTCTTCTAGAACTGGCTCTTGTACATCTATTATTGGATTATCCTCAGTTTCATCTATTTCTATCTCGGGATGGAAAGACAATAATTGTCTCTCTATTTCATTGGTTGGTTGCGTCATCTCTGCTAAGAAACTCTCTACCGATATATTGTCTTCTATCTCTACATCTGTGTCTTGTTCCAACATTTCGGGTACCATATTTTCCATAAGCTTGAGCAGCATTTCTTTATCAAGTTCTGCTACACCTTCCTTCTCTGTATAGCCGATATCCTTCAGTGGAGTTGACGTTTTTTCATCCATTAAAGAATGTTCTATGAATGATTTAAAATCAATAGCGTTATGGTCTAATTCAGTATCTTGAGAAAAAGCATTATTGGCTGTTGCATAAGCCAAGTTAAAATTAACTGCATTCATCTTCTCACCTCCTTTAATAAAACTTGCTACTGGCGATAGTGCTAGTACCATATAATTTATGGCATCATGTCTCCCATTAAATTAGCTGCTGATTCGGGATTCATCTCTGCTAATATATTACCTCGCACTTTGCCTGAGAGTTCATTTAATACTGCTACTGCAATATCTTGTTGCAAATTCTCTATAATGTT
>JAPFCO010000315.1 GCA_026169505.1 Pseudogracilibacillus sp. | reverse complement strand
TTTATCAGAATTCATATGGTATGTCGTGTTCTTTTTTAAACATACAATTATATTTAAGGGGGAAAAGAAATGAAGTTAACAAGAAGTTTTTTATTAGTCTTTTTGTTGTTAGGTAGTATCCTGCTTGTCGCTTGTGGTGGAAATAGTGAAGAGAGTAGTGCTGACTCAGAAGATGGATCTACAGATTCTGGAGATGTTGGAGATGGCGAAACATATGAGTTTAAATTAGGGCATATTGCACCACCTGATCATATTTGGAACGAAGCCGCAGAGAATTTAGCGGAAGAGTTAGAAGAACGTTCTGATGGTCGTATGACAATGGAATTATATCCAGGTGGTCAATTAGGTAGTGATGCGGATATGGTGCAACAACTTGAGAGCGGTTCCTTAGACTTTGGTTTTATTACAAACGCATTTTTAACGTCTAAATCGGATGCATTTAGTGCTTGGTTTGCTCCGTATTTGTTCGATTCTTATGAAGATGCATTAGCTGCAAGTGATACAGATGTCGCGAAGGAAATCTTAACAACTCTTGACGAAGATGGATTAAAAGCTTTAGATTATTTCTTTTCAGGTCATCGTACGATGATGTTTAGTGAAAAAGTCGAAACACCAGAAGATATCCAAGGATTGACTTTACGTGTTACACCAAGCCCGGCTTTAGAGGATTGGTACCGTGCTTTAGGTGCAAGTCCGGAGTCCATTTCATTACCTGATGTGTATCAAGCTGCACAAACTGGGGTAATTGATGGAATGGAAATGGACTTAGATGCAGCAGTGACATCGAACTTTAATGAAGTAACTGGATACGGCGCAATGACGAACCATATGGTATGGCCTTCTGTTATGATTATTAACAAAGATTTATTCGATGGCATGTCGGAAGAGGATCAACAAATTGTCGAAGATTCAATGGCGGCCGCTTCAGAATTTGCTACACTAAAACGTGCTGATCAAGAAGAAGAGTTTATGGACACTTTAACAGAACGCGGCATGGAATTATATGAAATGGATACTTCTTTATTCGATGAGTATACAGAAGATTTTGATGAAAAGTATAAAGCGATCGATCCATTAATTGAAGAATTTATCGAAGAATTTAGATAAGCCATATTAACTATGAGATGGAGTAGAGTTACTCCATCTCTATCTTACTACAGATTTAAATGAAGGTTTGTAGGTAGCTTACATAACCGTACATTAGCTCCTGATTGGAAAAGTGTTTTTATCTTCACGGCATTTATCTCAAGTAATAGAAAAGATATATATATAATTAGAACTGCAAAAAACATAAAAAGTCTTATCATTTGTAGGTAGAATTCATGTCTATGAATGACTTTATATCACATAATTGATGATCGCTATAGGAGGTTTATCATGAGAAAGGTTAGTAATCTAATCGGATCCGTTGAAAAGGTAACAACAATTACTTTGATGGCTGCAATTACATTAATATTGTTTTGCAATGTGATTTTTCGATATTTTTTAAAAGATCCAATTTTTTGGGCGAATGAGGCAAGCATTTTTATGATGGCTTGGGTGACTTTTTTAGGTGGAAGTTTAAGCTTGAAGAATAAATCCCAAGCATCGATAACATTTTTAATTAATCGCTTTACCGAAAAGAATAAGAGAATACTTAATATAGTGACACATATTATTATTTTAGTTTTTTTAGGTTACCTTATTTATATAAGTTTCGAATGGATTTTTTCGCTAACGGGAACTAAATCGAGCTCCATGCGAATACCAATGTGGATTCCTTATTTATCTGTACCTGTTGGATTGACATTTGCATTTATTCATATTTTAAATCACTTTTTTGAGTTTCTTAAAGACAATGAACAAGGTAGGGATTCATTATGACTTTTGGCATAGGCGCAACAATCATTGTATTCATTCTTTTGTTACTAGTCGGAATTCCAATTTCATTAGTGTTGGCGATTACATCTATTTCTTATTTGTTAATTACAGGAGATTTCACCCTGCTTGCTTCCGTACCACAAAAATTATTTTCTGGGATCGATAATTTTGGTTTACTTGCTATTCCATTATTTATGCTTGCTGGGGAGTTGATGAATTTTGGCGGAATCACCACACGGTTAGTTGCTTTTGCAAAAGTACTTATCGGGCATTTTCGCGGTGGATTAGCCTATGTAGCTGTTATTGCTAATATGTTTTTAGCTTCTATCTTAGGATCTGCAAACGCACAAGCTGCAATGATGAGTAAAGTAATGGTACCAGAGATGGAAAAAGAAGGATATGACCGCAACTTTTCTGCGGCTCTAACTTTAGCGTCTTCCATTGTTGCACCAATTATTCCACCGAGTATGTTATTCATTATCTATGGTACATTAACAGGTGCCTCAATTGGCGATTTATTTATGGCAGGGATTGTACCTGGAATTCTAATTGGTTTTGGATTCATTATTGTGATCGGTTTTATGAATAAAAAACATCAATTCCCGAAAAGCGAACGGGGAACGCTAAAAGAAATCTTTAATAACTTTATCATTGTGATTCCAGCATTATTCATTCCGTTCATTATTATTTATGGTATATTAAGCGGGATGTTTACACCGACTGAATCGGCTGCTGTTGCATGTATCATTGCTTTTATCATTGGACTTGTCTATAAGCAATTGAAAATAAAAGATATACCGGAGATTTTAATGAATACAGTGCTAAATACAGCAACAATTACATTTTTAATTGTGACAGCAAGTGTGTTTGGTTTCGTTTTAGCATATGAACAAATTCCACAATTATTAGCTAATGGAATGCTTGGCATATCAGAGAGTCCGATTGTATTCTTATTGCTTGTGAACATTATGCTTTTGTTACTAGGAACAGTACTAGACGGAATTGCTGCATTAATTATTTTAGTGCCAGTCTTAATGCCACTTCTTGCAATTTACGGAATTGATCCAGTTCATTTTGGAGTGATTATTACTATCAACTTAACGATTGGATTATTAACGCCTCCAGTAGGTACTGGACTATTCATTGTTTCTTCCGTAGCGAAAGTAAGTATCGAGGATTTAGTCAAGGCAGTTTTTCCATTCTTAATTGTTTCTATTATCATGTTATTAATCTTAACTTATTGGGAAAGTGCTGTATTATGGATTCCAAACCTTTATAAGTAGAATTACTATTCAATGCTAGTGTATAACGAGATGATAAATGATCGGCTCGTTATACACTAAGTTTGAATATTCACCGTTGTCATTTTATTTAACCTCGCATATTTAGCTTCTGAAATAGGTTTCGTTTTTTTGCACAGAAACTCTACTTATATATTATCCGCTTTTTTTTACAATAAGGTGGCTTAAATTATCATTAGCACAGTCTAGATGATGTTACTCTATGAAAATATGGAACGATTCAAATCTTTTAATATCTTTATTGAAGGAGGGGTAATCATGCAACTAACTGATTTAGAGACAAGTTGGGATTCTTATCTACAATATGGAGAAAGACAGTTTTATCGAAAAAAAGAGGAGATATATCGTGAGAACGAAGATGGGGCGGAGGGGTTTTATTATTTACAAAAAGGACTCATCAAAATTTCTACAAACGTTCATACAGACGGCTGATGGTGCCATCTACTTTTCGACTGCTTCTGTCATAGAAGATAGTATCGTATATTACTTTCAATATGAAACAATTACGAGAATTATGCAAGAAGATCCCCGCTTTAGCAATTTGTTTTATTAATGTTTAACAGATAAGTTGATAGTATTATCTAATAATATTCTGTTCCATACATTGCCATAGATGAAAAATTTAATTATGAAATAATAATGATATGGTAAGATCCTTGAGCTGCGAGTATTCTTGCGGCTTTCTGCATGTCTGTGAATATCATTCTATGTTTTTCGCTTTACTAAAACTATATAGCTAAAAGTGTGTAAACATTGTAAGATAAAAGTTATATGTTAATACGATGTATCGTATCCATCTAAAAAAGGTAGTAAATAACGATAGCATTTGGACTGTAGGGGGTGTTGTTCATATGAAACCTATATTAATTGGACTATTAGGGGCGTTATTTTTTTCGTTCGCCTTTGTATTTAACCGTTCGATGGAACTCGCGGGTGGAAGTTGGATTTGGAGCTCTTCGCTTCGATATTATTTTATGTTGATTATTTTATTATTTCTTGTTAGAGGTAGGAAGGGGACTGTTCGCGTCTTACAACATATAAGGAGAGCACCAGTGCCATGGATTATTTGGAGTACGGTTGGATTTGGTATATTTTATGCCATGTTAACGTATCCGACCATTTATGCGCCTGGTTGGTTAGTTGCTGCAACGTTTCAGTTAAATATTGTCGCAGGCTCCTTACTTGTTCCATTTATTAATAAGGAGAATAGGACAATTCCAGTGCAAAGTGTATTAGTGTCAGTGATCATTATAATGGGTGTCGTTATGATGCAAATAGAACATGCCAATCAAGTATCACCTACAGAGCTTGTTTTAACAATTATCCCTTTAATTATAGCGGCAATTTCCTATCCATTAGGGAATCGAAAGATGATGCAAGTCGTAAACGGGGAATTAACTACAACTGAACGGATTTTAGGGATGACGATAGCGTCGATGCCGTTTTGGATTATATTATCGATCTATGGTTTGTTCTCATATGGTCCACCGGGGATGAATCAAATTTGGCAAACTTTTATTGTTGCTGTTTTCTCAGGTGTTGTTGCAACGGTTCTATATTTCTATGCGACAGAACTCGTGCAACATGATAATTATAAGTTAGCCGGGGTGGAGTCAACAGTGACAGCTGCCGTATTGTTTGCGTTAATAGCGGAGTTGATTTTCTTAAATACACCTTTACCGAAACTTACGTCGTTTATTGGCATTGCTTTAGTGATTAGTGGCATTGTTTTTCACAGCGTCATTTCTGCTTTAATTGACCGTAAGCAAGCGGTGCAGGAGTATTGATAATGGAAGATTACTATTTTATGAAGTACTTATGACGGGATCATAGGCAATATGAGTTTTAATAAAAGACATTAAGCGATATTATATCCCTTATTGTCTTTTTATTATTTTTACTGATGATGAGAGAGGAGCTTATAATTGACGAAATGATTAGCTTACAAATAAATATTAAGAAATAAACGAAATTATTTTCATTTTTTAATATAATTCAAATTACACCTAAACCCATTGCTGTAACAACGGGTTTAGGTGTTTTTAATTCTTTGCTATGGATAAAAAATAATTAAATTCAGAAAATTAATACAATGATTTCATATGATGAGATTTACCAATTGTGAGATGTTAGCGTTTTCATTATAGTGTAAGTAATAAGAAAAGAATGGAGGTTCACAACAAATGGATATAAAAGACTTAAGGAACTGTTTTGGACACTTTGCGACAGGCGTAACAATTGTTACTTGGAATGATGACAATGGTAATCGTAAAGGTATAACAATCAACTCTTTCACATCTGTTTCATTAGATCCACCACTTGCACTTATTTCAATTGATAAAGGTACAAAAGCATTTAATGAGTTACAAAATAGGAAATTTGTAATTAATATTTTATCGGCGGAACAAATTCCACTTGCTTTGCAATTCGCAGGTAAGCAACAAGAGGGATTAGATGTCGAATGGCTAGAGGATTCTAATGTTGGACCACGATTAGCAAACACTGTTGGAACACTAGAATGTTCACCATGGGAACAATATGACGGTGGAGATCATGTTCTGTTTATAGGGAAAGTAGAAGATTATATATATAACAAAAATGAAAGTTTATTATTTCATAAAGGACAATTTATTCAAACAATGGATAATTCAGTAGTTAAATAGGGATTATAGGGGAGGAATTTTAAAATGGCAATTAGAACAGGGCAGCAATATATTGAAGCATTAAAGAAACAAAATCCAGAGGTATGGCTAGGTGGTAAAAGAATTGATAATGTAGTGGAACATCCATACTTTGCTCAACCGGTTAAGGAAATTGCAAAACTATATGATATGCAACATGATCCAGAATATCAAGAAAAGATTACACATATATCCGAGGAAACGGGCGAACGTATTGGTAATTCATTT
>JAPFCO010000075.1 GCA_026169505.1 Pseudogracilibacillus sp. | reverse complement strand
CTCAATGATGGTCCTGTTGTCTTATACTTTGAGACGAGTGCATTTATCATTACATTTATTTTATTAGGAAGGTTTTTAGAAGCAAAAACGAAATGGAAAACGACAGAGGCGATTCAACAGCTTTACGAACTTCAAACCAACAAAGCAACACAATATATTGATGGTAAAGAACGCCAATTATCGATTGAACACATTTTACCGGGACATATTATTATCGTTAAAGCCGGTGAAAAGGTACCGATAGATGGACAAGTGATCAGCGGAAGTTCACGAATAAATGAGTCATTGCTGACTGGTGAAAGTATTCCAATTAAAAAGGAAAGTGGGAATCTAGTATATGCAGGAACGATGAATCAACATGGCGTATTACATATTCAAGTGACAAAACGAAATACAGAGACAGCCTTATCACAAATCATTCGTGTCGTGGAAGAAGCACAAGCATCTAAAGCACCCATTCAACATATTGCTGATAAATTAACAGGTAGCTTTGTTCCAATCGTGATTGTCATTGCTCTGATCACATTTGCAGCTTGGTATAGTTTATTTGCACCTGGGGATTTTAATGAAGCTTTGGAAAAAGTAATTGCCGTTTTAATCATTGCATGCCCATGTGCACTTGGATTAGCAACACCTACTTCGGTGATGGTCGGAAGTGGACGGGCTACCCAATTAGGGATTCTTTTTAAAGAAGGAAAATACCTTGAACTGCTAAGCAAGTGTACAACAGTCGTTTTTGATAAAACCGGAACATTAACAAAGGGAGATGCCCAAGTTACTGATATCTACACAGAACAATTAAGTGAAAGTGAATTTTTAACAATCGTTGGAGCAGTTGAGAAACATTCGGAACATCCTCTAGCTAAAGCAATTGTCACCTTAGCAACTACGGAAAATTCACAACTACCAATAGCAACAAACGTATCTTCTATGCCAGGACATGGTGTGCAAGCAACAGTTAATGGAAAACATGTAGTTATTGCTAATCCGAACTATTTTATAAAAAATAATCAGATCCTCCCTTTCCATATCCAGCAGATTATCATGAAGTTAACAAAAGAAGCTAAAACAGTTATGATTGTGCAAATTGATACATATTTTTCTGGAATCATTGCCGTTGCGGACGATATAAAGCTCGCTTCTTTCTCCACTGTTTCTCGTCTGAAAAACATGGGATTTGATGTCGTTATGTTGACTGGTGATAATCAAAACGTAGGAGGAGCTATCGCTAGGAAAGTTGGCATAAATCATTACCAAACAGAAATTACCCCACAAGATAAAGCTGTATTCATCCAGCGCTTACAGCAAAACGGGCATCAAGTAATCATGGTTGGTGATGGTATCAATGATGCTCCTGCATTAACGACTGCTAACGTCGGTCTAGCATTAGGAACTGGATCGGATATTGCGATTGAATCTGGAGATGTAACCATCATGAAAGGAGATATAGAGCGGGTCATTGACGCTATCATCATTAGTAAAAAAACATTGCTCAATATTAAACAAAATTTACTTTGGGCATTTCTTTATAATATCATCATGATCCCTTTTGCAATGCTTGGCTTTCTAGCTCCATGGCTAGCAGGTGCGGCAATGGGGCTTAGCTCTGTATCGGTTGTATTAAATTCCTTGCGATTAAAAAGGATGAAAATTGATTAAGTTAGAACGATTTTAAAAAGCTATATTCGATTAAAAAACATGAACAATTGGATCAATTTCATAATTACAAAAAACAGCCACGACGCTACAATATGTAGTTAAGAACGTCACAACGAAACTACATGTTGTAGCGTCGTGGCGATAAATCCGTATGATGAAATTGATTAAGTTGAACGATTTTCAATCTTTTTTATGCTATACTTTAATTAGTGTAGTAAGGCTTTCAATAGCGGTGGCTCACCCCTTTTACAATGAAAGGGGGTGATGTGATATGACAGTTTTCCAGACTTTGATTCTCATGATTACTTTTGGGAGTCTAATTGTGGCCATACTGTCATTTCCAAGCAAAAAATAACCACCCTATCTAAGCCTTAGCAAGCATTTAGGGTAGCTGTTTTTAATACTCTTATGTGAGCCGCCCTTTGAAGGGCTGTTACACACTGGACCGTTCCATGTATCAGCATGGGGCGGTCTTTTATATACTATGAATTTCTACTTACATTATACACCAAAATCCCAATAAAATAAACGTAATAATTTTTGACGTGTTGATTTTATCCCACTTATATTCGTGTTCAGATTAATATGTGATGAATAACGATCATAAACATCCTGAATAATAGGAGACGATTAATCGGCCAAATCCACCATATCCTCAGACTGTACAATGCTCGTTCCAATAAAAACCATTTGCTTCTCGCAATTTCGTGGCAATAAACATTATCTATTGCATAGTCAAACCTTGTTTTGCTCATACTATCATTAGATTTAATCTATCTTAGAGATGAGTGAATCATAACGATGTCTTTCTTCAAGAATAAAAAGTCTCAAAAAATGGTGAAAGAAACAATAACAATGATTTTTCCGACATTAAAGGAAAATAAGGACTATATTTATAATGCCCTATTTGATACAGGAGATTTAAAGACAAAGGAAATTACCTGGAATGACAAGTCGGGAATAATTATGTATTTAGAAACAATGGTAGATATGGAATACTTCGAAAAGGTCTATTTCCCTGCACTTACAAAAACAAATAAAGGACAACAACTCGAAGATCTTACGGTAAGTCCAGATGTAATGAAGGTAAATCAACTCAACAAAGTTGTATCCTACTTGTTAAAGGGTTATTGCGCTCTTTTCTTAGAGGAGCAAACAGCATGCTTTTTATTTAACAGTGTGCAAGTAAATTCTCGATCACCAGACGAGCCAGAAAATGAAAAAACAGTTCGCGGAGCACATAAGGGATTCATCGAAAATCTTGATATAAACCTAAACTTAATTAGGGAACGCATTCAGAATCGTCAACTTACAATAAAACACTTTAAACTAGGAACAGAATCAAATTCAATTGTAGCAATGATTTTTATGAACGATATCGCAAATCCATTGACTGTAGGGAAAGTACAAGAACGCATTGAATCAATTTCATCTGATATGATTTTTAGTCCGGGGTATATTGAAGAAATTATTGAAGATACCCCATTCTCTCCCTTTCAACAAGTTCTTTTTACAGAAAGACCTGACAGGGTCGAAGCTAATTTAATCGAAGGAAGGATCGTTATTATGAGTGAAGGTTCGAGTGATGCATCCATTGTACCTGT
>JAPFCO010000246.1 GCA_026169505.1 Pseudogracilibacillus sp. | reverse complement strand
TTATTCGCTAAATTAGGTATGATCAAAATAATTAATACGGTAATGATTGTCAAAACAATTAACATCTCAATTAACGTAAAACCATTTTCGTTTTTTAACATTGTATCTCCCCTATACTGATTGAATTAGTTGAAACATCGGCCACATCAATGTCATATAAACAAAGATGATAAAGATGGCCAATATTATGAAAAATATTGGTTGAATAAGCATGATGATTTTAGTTGTTTTTCCTTCCATATTTTCAGTGATATAATCCGCATAAGTACGTAAGTCTTGTTCCAATGTGTCATTATTCTGATTATGATCAAAAATATACGCTATTTGCTGTTCAATAAAAGGAAAGTTCATTAGTAAAGGACCTAGTTGAAATCCATTTTGTAATTGCAATTGCATTAATTGCGTATAGTAAGCAATGATTGGTAACTTCTTTTGTTTTGACATCTGATTTAAAATCTTGTTCATCGACATTCCCGTTTGTAAAAACATACTAATATGTGTTGCAAAGTAATAGGACGTTTGCATACGTACGTAGGATCGATAGATGGGAATCTTTTGATATAACTTCAATTGATATTCTATTGGCAACTTGTGACGATGTAATCTCCAACCTAAAAGTCCAATTAAAGCAATCATAAGTGCAATCAAAAACCCAGTGGTCGCTATATCAATAAATATAATGGAATATAATACGGTCGAAGAGGAATCTTCACTGTACTGAAATAATTCAACAAAGGATGGTAAAATATTTCTTTTTAAAAAGAAGAGGAGAATAATAAACACAAAGGATAAGGCAATAGGGTAACGCATGATGCGGGTAAATTTCTTTCTGTTTTCGACCCGTTGCTCAAACATTCGAATCGCCTTGTCCAAACTAGATGATAAATCATTATTGAAACGAACGAAGTATAAATAGGCAATGATAGTATGATGAAATTTTGCATATTGAAAAGCCTCGTCCATATACTTTCCCTTAATTAATTCTTCCCTAACTATTCTTGTCGGAACAATTAATTCTTTATGCCATTCTAATATTTGCAATGCTTTTATTAATGGATACCCACTCATTAGAAGGCGGTGTAATCGTTGCATAAATAGCAGCTGATGTTCTTCTTTTAAATCTTGTTTATTCCGATAATTCGTTATATATTGCTTTAGAAATGAAACCATAAATATATGCCTTCTCCATTAAGTGTTGGAAAGAATGATAGTGGTTTTTCATTTTATACATGTCCCCTTTAATCATATTGTCTAATTCATCACCATCTAATAATTCAACAATTGCTGCTCGCTGTTTAATATCACCTTGTCTATCTATTGGTAATAACTGAATGGCGGCAACAGCGATTAAAGATTGTTGTATGTCCGCACGATTAATACCTAGATCAATTAATCGATCAATTGTGCCAGCGGCATCTTTCGCATGTAAAGTACTTAAAACAAGATGTCCTGTTAACGATGCTTGAAAAGCAAATTGAGCTGTAATTTCATCTCTAATTTCACCAATCATTAAAATATCTGGATCATGTCTTAATGCAGCTTTTAGTCCTGAGTGATAAGATACGCCGGCTTTTTCATTTACTTCTACTTGTAGTACTTCATGCAATTTTCGTTCAATTGGATCTTCTAAAGTGATCGCTTGGAAAGTGTTTTCTTGTAACATCGCTTCTAAAAGCGCATACATTGTTGTTGTTTTACCACATCCAGTCGGACCAGTCAGGAGGATAATTCCCGATTTTTGTTTGAGCCAATTTTTCATCTTATTAAATTGTGATGGAAATAAAAATAACTGTTCTAAAATATGTGATTTTTCTTGTGGAAGGATACGAATGGTCAAACTTTCTAAGCTTGATAATGGAAGAGTGGATAAACGAAGGGAATACGTTCCATGTTGCTTTATTTCAAATGGAAGTACACCATTCTGTGGTTTCCTTGCTTCACCAATGTCCATATTAGATGAAAACTTAAAATATGTTAGGAGCAATTGATAAAGGGAATGTTTAATCGTTCGAATATACGTTCTTTTACCTAGTAAACGATAATAAATTTTTGTTTCATCACGGATAGGATCAGGATAGAAATGAATATCTGAGGAATTTCTTTGACAGGCATGCTCTAATAACTTGTTAGCTATTGTAGCAGTCGTCTTATTCAATGTATCACCTCCTTTAAAAGGTTAACATGAAGTAGGATTGTTCATATAATACAAAATATATTGAAATAAAGCAATCATTTTGTATAAAAATATTAAATATTCACATAATAAAGATAATATAATAAGAAAGAAGTGATTGCTATGACTCACCAAGATTATGTTAAATTTCTAACGGAACAATTAGTACTCCGTATGGATCAAACAAAGCAAGATAAGCAAAAAAATAAAGATGAAAAAACACCTGATATACTTTCAAATACTTGGTTTGGAATATTTCCTATATCTTGGAAAATACTAACAAAAAAGTAATCCCACTATCATGTAGTGGGATTTGATTATCCATTATAAAATTGTAATGTAAATGGGTTTAACTTTTTTTCTTCACCAATAGTCGTTTGTGGACCATGACCAGGATATACGACATATTCATCCTCTAGAACGTATAGTTGAGTGACAATACTTTCTGCTAATTGTTCCATGCTTCCGTCTGGTAAATCGGTTCTACCAATACCACGTTGAAACAATACGTCACCACTAACAATACATGCTTCATCTGCGAAAATGAAAGTGACACTTCCAGGAGAATGTCCGGGTGTATGAACTACTCTCATCGAAAAGGCGCCTATATTCAATTCTCCAGTTTGTAAAGAAAAGTTTGGAGCAGCGGTTGTGTAGCCTCCATCATTTCCTAAAAACAATAAGGAGCGATTTAGTTCCGGGTTTTCTAACCAGTTTTTTTCTTCTTCATGTAAATACACATCAATATTATATGTATTTCTGATTTCATCTACTGCCCCAATATGGTCAAAATGAGCATGTGTCAGTAAAATTGCTTCTGGTGTTACATTATTGGTTGCAACATAATCTTTAATAATTGCAGCGTCACCACCTGGATCAATAATTAAACACTGATTATCTTTACTCAAAATATAACAGTTTGTACCTAGTGGACCTAATGATAATGCTTTAATTTCCATTGTATTTCCTCCAATATGATAAATTATCGTAGAATACTTCGATTTAAGTGAATATAACTCGACAAATTAATACGTTTACTATAAAATGAATATTAGTTATGTAGATACATACTATACATATATCATGCAGAACATCTTTTTTTATTCTAACATGTACTTAAGGAGGATGTAATTAAAATGGTTTTAGCAATCATTCTATTAGTCGTTGCATTAGTAGCTGTTCTATCAGTTATAAGACAACTTAAAATTAAAAACTATTTTGCATTAGCATTTTCAGGGATTGCAGCATTAAGCTTTGGGTTCTTCTCCATTGCGACGATTCTTTGTACTCTGACTGATGCTGGAATTTGTTCATAACTATCACATATTTTGAACGAATAGATAAAAAGACTGTCTCTTTGCTAAATAAGACAGTCTTTTTATTTATTCTTTTTTGCTTACTTTGCATCAAAATCAATAAAACGGAACAAATCACCATAAATTATTTGATCAGAATAATTTAATTCCTTTTCTGCAGAAACTTTAATGTCACTGCAAGGGGTTGTTTCTTCTGAAGCTTCATTCTCTTCCCCGAGTACATCCCCTGTTTCCCTATCAAAACAAGTTTCGGCAGCATACACATAATCATCACTTACAAAATTTCCATTTCTTTGCACGATATAACCTTTTCGATCATCATGAAATAAGTCATTACCAAAATAAATATCATGATTTGTTTCCAATCCAAGTAAATGGAGTAATGTTGGCTTTACATCAACTTGACCAGAGATTTTTGATAATTCTTCTCCCTTGCCATATCCTGGAATATGAATGTAAAATGGAACCCTCTGTAATTGCATATAATCATAGGGTGTAATTTCATCTTTTTCTAAATATTCAGCCATCGCTTTATTATGATTTGCACTTATCCCGTCGTGATCCCCCATAATGACAATAATAGAATTCTCATATAATCCAGCAGCTTTTAACTGAACAAAAAATTGATCAATTGCTTCATCCGTATAACGAACCGTTGTGAAATATTTATTTAAAGTATTTGAATTAGAATCATATGGGTCTAATGTACGATCACCTTCATCTAAATCAAACGGAAAATGATTCGTTAGTGTAATCAGTTTCGCATAAAATGGTTCTTTTAACTCTCGGAGGTGTGGAATTGATTGAGTAAAGAATTCTTTATCTTTCAATCCCCAACCAACTTGATTTTCATCTGTTACATCATAAGAGTCCCAATCGTAAAATTCATCGATCTCTTGACTTTCGTACATTTGATTACGATTCCAAAACGTATCTGTGTTTGCATGAAGTACAGCGGAAGTATAATTGTGTTGCTTTATCATCTCCGGCATAGAATGATATTCATTTTGTGCATGCGTAAAATACACTGCCCCACTTGAGATTGGATACAGTGAGTTCTCGGTTATAAATTCCGAATCAGACGTTTTTCCTTGAGAAGTTTGATGATAAAAGTTTTCAAAATAAAAGGTATCTTCGTTCTCTTTTAGCTGATTTAAAAACGGTGTAATTTCTTCTCCATATAAGTCATTATCAATAACAAAGCTTTGCACAGATTCTGCCGAAATAAAAATGACATTTCGATCTTTACCAATACCAAAATGTTCTGATTGCTTTTCACTTCTAATTTCATCATTAATATAATGTTTAATTGTTAATAAATCATGATCATCAGCTAATACCTTTTGTGAACGCATTTTTGAATGGGATACTACATCATAAATATGATAATAAAACAGCCCAATATTCTTTACTAAATATTCTCGATCAAACGCACGGGAAAGCAATTGTGGCCGCTCTATTTCCGCTAAAAGGAAATTACCCGACAACAATAATAGTGAAATAACCATCGCAAGGACTTTATTTCGTTTACTATAAGCGCGATCCATCGCTTCATTCGACTTTTTACTTA
Source organism: Pseudogracilibacillus sp. (assembly GCA_026169505.1). Taxonomy (GTDB): domain Bacteria; phylum Bacillota; class Bacilli; order Bacillales; family Amphibacillaceae; genus Pseudogracilibacillus. Next base: position 5,367 of record JAPFCO010000246.1, on the reverse strand, counting down.
GCACCCAAATGATGACAAGATCGACAAAGATAAATAGATCATAAGGTTTTATTAATGAAACAATACTCGATGATAAATCAGCTACATTACTCGTTTGAAATAACTGTGGGATTGTCAAAAAGTCTGTAAATGAGCGATAAAAAACTAAATTAAAATAAATTATTAATGTTCCTAATAATGCACTATATCGAATAAATGCTCGCTGTTTAAGCGGGTTTTTAATCCAGACACTTAGCCCGAAAAAAACAATAGATGTTATAAATGGGTTGATGAAGATAATTACTTCTTGAAGTACACTATCTATTTCTATATTGAAAACAAATCGATACATAATATATGTTTTGATTCCAAATAGTAATCCCGCTAGGAGAAAAAGCGGCATCTGTCTCCGCCCGAACGACATACTCATCCTCCTATATAAAATAATATTTCATTTTTCGTCATACCCTTTATACTGTGTAATTAAACTTTTTTTCTTAAATTACTTACTCTAGTAAAGATAAAACCTAGATGAAGTGTGTCTTGCACTCATTGTTACAGATCAATTATGACAATCTTGGATATAGGAATAACTAATCTGTGTGCACATATAATGAAGTGAATACAAGGTGTTAAAGGATGGTGGACATGCATAAATATAAAAAACACTTTATTATTTTTTGTATCATTTTCTTTATTTTTATATTATATCAAATGAACAACAAAACAACTACTACAATGAAATACTTTCCAATTGACAAGACTGGATTCATTAAAGAAGCTGAAACCTCTCTATCTTACAATTTAGACCAACATAACATCGATTGGAAGGTACACTCATCAAGCTCCCTTCCAGTATATTTACGGCAAGATGTTTCGTTACTGTATGAAAATGGTGTTTTTAAAGGTTTGCAAAGTAAATGGGAAGAAAATGGGAGTACCCTTACTTTAGATGAAAAGTTCCCACCCTCACAACATGCTTTTTTACAAAGTATTTCTTTTCATCATGGAGAAATCCATCATGATGAAAGTACTATTACAAGTATCCAGAATATGACTCATGCCAAGCTGTACACCATACAGGAGGGATCACACTTCAATGTGTTTTCTGAACCGAAAACGTCTACTGAACGACAATTAGTAAAGGAACTCTCATCCCAAACAACACAACAATTACAATTACATTGGAATACATTAATTGATCATTACCAACTATCTTTAAAAGATTATGACGTAATTCCTCTTGATAAAATTGTCACTTATAATGATCACCCATTACCTGGTCAAACGATCGTTTCAACTACATCAATCATTGGCCAGTTTTGGGAGGGACTTTACAATAATTATCTTACCTTATTAATGTCTTATAAAGAAGATATACCAACACATTATATGCCGGTCATTCTGCTTGCTAAAGATCAAACTCATTTACTCGTTCTCTTTGAAATAGACAATGAAAAACATAAATTAATCCAACATATATCAACTGAATCAATTTCATCATTACAAAACGGCCATGACGCTGTTATATATGGTTAAGAACATTTCAACGAAACTACATATTGAAGCGTCGCAGCGATAAAACCGTATGATGCTATTGATTAACTACAGAGGATTAATTTATATTTATAAACGTACCATACCACATTAAAAAACCAATCAGAAAAATCATTGCTACAATTCCAATAATTCCATGGAGACGTGTCGATTGTTTTTTTAAAGGTAAGGAAGTAATCGAAGCTGCTATGAAACCGCCAATCAACCCGCCAAGATGCGCACCCATATCTATTTGTGGTACTAATAAGCCAAACACGAGGTTAATAAGTAAAATAAAAATGACACTTTTACCCATTGTTTGAAAAAAGAGTTGTTTGTGAACAACGCCAAAATATAAAAATGCACCAAACAATCCAAACAAAGCACCAGAAGCGCCGGCTGCTACATGATCATTAAATGCAAAGCTCGTTAAGCTTCCAACAATTCCTGCCAAAAAATAGATAATGATAAAACGGAAGGAACCATAAATACGTTCCACAGCTGTACCTAAATAATAAACAGCTAACATATTCATAAATAAGTGTAATGCACCAATATGTAAAAACATTGACGTAATGATTCTCCACCATTCCCCAGTCACAATAGCTGGATTATACTTCGCACCATACTCGATCAACGTTTCTATATTCGTACTTCCACCATTCATTTCTAATATCATAAACATTAAAATATTTATAATAATCAATGGATAGGTTAAGCGAGCTTTACCGAAATTGAAAATACGTTGAGCATATGCGTTTTTATCTTTCAATAGATGTGCCAATTGATTTTTATAGTTATTTAACGCTTGCTCTTGCATAATCTCTGATGGAAAATGACTTTCTAGATGAACTGAAGAGTTCATTTGCTTTAACAATCGTTCTTGTTCTTCGTTCATATTATTATCTGTTACGTAAAAAACTTTCATTTTTACAGGTTTTCGATCTTTCAACATCATTGGCTTCTTCAATGATTCCCAACTATCTACCGGCTCATATTCTGTAATATATACATTATACACTTCAATATCTTTACCAATGAAATGTTTACCCATTGCCTTTACACGTTGAAATACTCTCGCAATATCTGATTTTAAATGGTTTTTCCAATCAAAACCACGATGGGAAAATCGAATAATTTTAGATACTTTGCGTGATTGTTTCTCTAACCAAACTTCATTTGTTTTAGGGTTAATATGTAACATTTCATATTGGTCTTCTTTCACTAATTTATATGCCAGCTGATACATAATATATTGTTCTGTAATATGCATAACACACCCCTTTTTAAACACGATCCTTTTTATCTTTTATATGCAAACATTTTTCTTCCGTAATAATATAGTCTACAGGTATATCATAATTGTCTGTAGGTAGTTTATCCACTATTTGAAACTGACTAGATAACGAGACGAGTGTACAATGATGTTTTGGATCTGCTAAATAACGATCATAAAAACCGCCTCCAAAGCCAAGTCGATATCCATGTTTATCAAACATTAGTCCTGGTACAACTAACAAATCGATACACTCGTTCATCGTTTTCTTGCTAACAGTTTCTTTTGGTTCTAAAATATTCGCATAACCGCGCTCTAAATCTGACCAAGCATTTATTTGATAAAAATCCATTGTCTTTGCAGTTTGATTACTTTTAGGTATTACAACTGTTTTTTTCTCTTTCCATGCTTGTTGAATAATCGGTTTTGTATCCCACTCAATCAAAGTCGAGTGCGTCACCCCTATTACATTAGCCTGTCGCCAAAATACTTGCTGAAATAATCGATCAGATAATTTCTTCTCTATCACAGGCTTCTTCTTGTTGTCTAGGGCTTTCAGTTGCTTTAATATTTTTACACGTAATTTTTCCTTCATACATTGATCCACCTTTATCTTCTTACAGTTTATCACGGGAATAGTTCCATTCATAAAATTTTATAATAATAAACCTAGTTCGTAAAGATTGTTACTTTTGTATAAAAAACATAGACTGCAACATAGCGTTAGGCTGTTTTCCGCTGCGAACCGTTGCCTTCCGCCTTGCCACGAAGAATTGCAGTTCATTCTTCGCACCTCAGCCGCTTCGAAAGCGACGACGACGAGACCCCGCAAGAGCGTTCTTTGCGAGTGAGGCCACGTCCTGTGCGTCGAAGGCTCATTGCGAGCCCGCGGAAAGCGAAGTGCATTTTCGAAGCGACAGTTTAACTATAAATATTCATTACGTCGCAATTTCCGTCTACTGTGATGACAATTAAGAGAATATGCGGATAAATGTAGCCATAATAAAAACCCTTATCTGTTTGATAAGGGTTTTATGGTAAAAGATTATTTTGTTTCACGATGTAATGTGTGTTTTCTTAGACGTGGACTATATTTCATTAATTCGATCCGCTCCTGGTTGTTACGGTTGTTTTTAGTTGAAATATAATTTCGATCACCTGTTTCAGTACAAGCTAATATAATGTTAACGCGCATAGTTATCCCTCCAGATTCATTCATTCCATAAAAACATTTTCACTCTAACTATAATAACAGAAACGACACAAACTCGCAATATCTATTGTTTTTATATTTTTCCGTAGCAAAAATTACACCATTCGTAGTATAATGTGAATAGACTGGAGGTATGAATAATGGTTTATATTTTTGTATCTGTTGTAGTAATTGCGCTCATCCTGTTTCTCGCGTCATTTTTCATGAATGACGAACTAAAAGAATTAGAAGAGCAATTAGAACAATTTTCTATTACTACTATGCAAGATACGTATCAGATGAAAAAGAAAATAAAAATATTAGAGGAAGAGTTGTTAACGGAAAACATTGGTAATCCAGACATTAAAAATATTCCACCAGCTCTGAAAGATAAACCACTGTTAGTTCAAAAAGTATATCATTTACATCAACATGGCTACTCTCAAGATGAAATTGCAAAGCAAACAAGCTTAGATAGCCACGATGTTCAAACAATTTTAAATTATAATATGTAGTATGTAAGGGGAATATAAAAATCATGAAACAATCGATACGTTTTTTTTCGATAGGTTTGTTAACCGCATCACTTCTATTATTGGGATTCTATTACTTCTTGAATGACTCTGCAGCATCTAGTGATATACCGGTGGAAGAAATGATTGCTGAAATTGAATCGAATGGCCATCGTGTCATTACTGAAAAGGAATTTATTGCATATACAATAAATAATGAAACAGAAGTCGATTCTGATCAAGAGAGTAAAAAAGATGATAAGAAAGAAAAATCTAGTAATAAAAAGAAATCAAATGACAAGAAAAATAGTTCAAAAGATAAAAAGAAAAAAGAAGATAAAAAAGACGAGATAATAAAAGCGAAATTTACAACAAAGGATGGTGTAGTTACACAGGAAGTAGCAGATATTTTAGTCGATGAGAAAATTATTGACGATCGTCAGAAGTTTGTAGAATACCTAGACGACAACGATTATAGTTCATACCTTCAAGTAGGGACATTTGAAGTAACGAGTGATATGAGTATGAAAGAAATTGCGGAAGTCATTACCACATATCCAGGAAACTAAAAAGTCTAGATTCGATTTTATATCGAATCTAGACTTTTATTTTATTCTTCTTCACTTTCATCTTCTTGTTCTTCCTTCATATCAAAATACAGATCCATTAACCCAGTACCAATTTTATGGTTAATACTATCTCCTCTTGTGCTATTTAGGTTTGGGACAATTACAGCAAATGCAACTTCAGGATCATCATAAGGAGCAAATCCAACTAGTGATAAATTATTTGTATCTGCCTTTTTATAAAATGTTCCATCATCACGTTGCTCATAAATTTCGTTTTCCGCTGTTCCCGTTTTCCCCGCAGGT
>JAPFCO010000122.1 GCA_026169505.1 Pseudogracilibacillus sp. | reverse complement strand
GCGATAATTCATACTCTCTAATGATGTCAGCGCGTGATTTTCCGTTCTCATAAAGTCGTACTAACTGGCTTTTAAATTCTGGGGTAAATGTTCTTCGTGTTCTTGTTTCGGTCACAGTAGATTCTCCTCACTTCTTTTATTATATTCTACTAGACCTTAATTTTAATGTCTAACTAAGTGTAACCTATCCACAATTCTTTTTCACAACGGATGTTTGTGCAGTAAATGAGTACTCGCAAGATTTACACATAAATCGTTGTTTTTTCAACAGTAAATAAGCTGGGTATATCCCGTGATAAGGGAGTGTAATACGTGAAGTTTGTGTGCCGTTTTTATAGATTGTAAAGTTTTGATTTTCAATCCCACAAACCTCACAATGTGTAGGCGTATAGCTTAGTTTTCCATTGATAAACTTGCATTTCTTTCCTTTAAAAGTTCCCGTCTGCAAAAAATCTTCTTCAAAAATAACGTTTGAGTCTTGAATATCCATAAGCATTCTAATATTATTAGTAAGTGACAAGTGAGTTCCCTCCTGAATTTGGTTTTCGACGACTTTAATTCTACAGGGAATCTCACTTGTTTTCTATTTAAAGTAAAAATAACGTTAGTGAAATTCCATCACCTTCTCCAATGTTAGGAGAAGGTGATTTTTCTTTCACCAACGTTATATATTATAGAACCGATTTCTTTTACTAATAGCGTTTTTTTACTGTCCTACCAAACAAATCCCATCGGCCAATATCCAATTCTATAGAGGCCGGAAAGATTATGCCGTGCCGCCATTTCTTCCAAAACAGCCACCGTATGTTCATAGGTTTCATCATTTATTTTCTCAACCGATTCTGAAATACTGATATAGCCCGATGTCAATTCAGCAATATGAAAAGCATGTTGATATACAGCTGCCTCGCCAACAGGTTCGTAATCAGGTATAAAATGAGGCATCACAATGGTGTGATCAAAATTCACATGTTGTTGCGCGCCAAGATCCTTTGAAAAACCAACACCTGACTTATAAAAACCAACTACTTGAAAATTCATTTCTTCAGAAATCAATTCGAGGGTAAAAATATCACCCAGTTTATAAATATCCTTATATGCATGTCCTAACACAACACTAATTGGATCCTTTGGTGAGGCAAGTGTAAAATCAGCCATCTGAAAGTTTCTGCCCATCTCAATACTATTATCGAAGCGACTGAAAATACTCTCGCCTAATAAAACCGTCTTTAATGGTGTTGTCAAAAATTCATTGCCTTCCCAATCGCGCGAAACAAGATTAATTGGATTTGGATTCAAGATGTCACCCTGGGTGGCTTGATACTGTTCATATCCATCCACAAAAGTAGTTTCGCCCTCATAATGCCCCCTATACAATAAGGAATATTCACTCACAAGAACATAATCAAAAGTAGTTTTCATTTCTTCATACATAGCTTTCACTTCTTTAATAGGAACACTCGATACGTCACCTGAAAGTTCTTCAAAATTAAACGCGGTCTGATAATACGGCTCAAATGCAGGTATATCGGAAACGAGATTTATGTAACCCTCGTAATCATCAAACGACGGTAGTTCAACTGCCGTCGTTTCTGTATTTTCTGGTACAACCGTTTCGGTCTGAGTTTGTTCAGCTTCTAATACATTACCATTATCTGTTTCGCTACATGCTGTCAAAGCGACAAGCAACATAATTCCGATAACGGTATAAATAGGCTTCTTAAAGCGTACCAATAAAGTTTTCATCTGTATTACCAAGCATAGAAAATACGAGGTACTGCATTTGAAACGTAGCCTACAGCTAGACCTGAAGCTGCAGAAGCTATATTTCCTCTATTCGGATTATTCGTACCTGCGACGACAGTTCGACCACCGGACCAAATTTCCGCTCGCGCAGTGAATTTTGGCGCGGTTGTTTGTACCCAGCCAGCCGAGTAATGGTCACCGCCATGACCGTGTGAATAATCAACATACATTCGAACATCGCTACCCAAAAGACGATAAGAAGAACTTAGCGTCATACGTTCACTGTTTTCAAGGGTTGCCGTATCGGGTCCACCGCCTGCAGTCTTATCCATTGTGAAAACCCTTCCATCCATAATCATTGACTCTGGCAATTCTGGTTTTTCTGGCGATTCTGCTGCAAATGCTGGAATGCTTGAAAATAACATCATTCCCGCAACTGCAATTCCGGCTGTCAGCTTTCCTAAACTTTTTCTTGTTTTCATGATAATCATCCTATCCTTCCCCCTTTTTAGTCGTTCGATAAATAGCTTAACACAACAATTAAACTGGATTATACAAAAATTAGTTGTGAAATTTATTTAATTTTCATTCGATTAATTGAGCGAAAAGCGAAAAATTTCACAAGAAGAAATGGTACAATTAGGATTAAAAGTAGTATAAGGTTGGAGGGATGGCAATGCAGGTAGGACATATTATAAAATCAGAAAGAGTAAAACAGGGAATGAAACAGATTGTTTTAGCTAAAGGAATTTGTACACCATCTTATCTTTCAAGAATTGAACAAGATCAAATCACAGCAAGTGAGGAGATAGTCTCTCTTCTATTAGAAAGATTAGGTATAAATATTAATGATGTAATAGAACAAAAAGATGATAAAAATAAAACCGTTATTCTAGAACTTAGAAGATTATATAAAGAGGTTATTATAAAAAGGGATTCAGAGTTTGCAAAAGAACAGCTTGCTAGTATCTATTTACACAGTAAATATTTAGAAGATAGTGTATTATATTACACATTAAATTTAATCGTACTCCGTTTTAAATTAATAGTTGGTGAAGAACTATCGGCAATCGAAATAGATATAGAACTACTTAGAGAACAGGAGGATGTATTAAACGAAAGACAAAAATTTGTATTAGAAGTGAATGAAGGGATTCTTTTATATAAAAAAAACAGTATTAAACAAGCAATTTTAAAATTCGAGAAAGCAATTAAAATGGAACTAAAGCTAGAGGATTGGGAACAAGCGGAAGTTCACTACATGCTTGGTCTATCATACATTTCTGATAAACGTATGGCGATATCATTAGAATACATAGAATCGGCTGAGGAATATTTTAAAAGCAAGTTGCTTATTAAAAGAGTACTTGATTGTTTTACGCTAAAAGGTATCTATTATAAAGAAATAAATAATTTCTTCGAAGCCGAAAAATGTTATTTTGAAGCTGTTGAGTTATGTAAGAAGTTTGCCATCACCGAACGCTTGGGTAGCTTATATCATAACCTGGGTTCCCTCTATTTATTAAAGGCTGGAAAACAAGAGGGAGTTTCTTACATGCTTGAATCTTTAAAGTATAAAAGTGAACCCAGGAGCAAATTAACTACAATTCTTTCACTAGTTATCACGTATTCGAAAATGAGTAATATTGATAAGGTAATCCATTGGTGTGAAGAGGGTCTGTCGCTATGTGAAAACAACTTTTGTAAATCTAACACGCCCTTCTTATATCATTTTAATTTCTACAAATCACTTTATAGTAAGAATGGATTAACATCTTACGTTGTTAACAAAACGATAATGTATTTCGTTTCTTTGGAAGATTACCGAAACGCCCAAAAATATGCGATAGCTTTTGCGGCTGAATTATACAAAGAAGGTAAATATAAATTAGCTTCAACCTTTTTCATGGAAGCGAACAAGTATAATTACACAAATAAAATACTCGAATCTTGGGAGGATATATAATTGAGGAAATTAGTATTGACGCTTACGTTAGTAGTTCCTTTTGATGATATTTGAGGTTCAAAAACTAAATTTGGTAGTGAAAATGAATGTTTATAATAATTGTTGTGCATAAAAAAGGAGGTAGAGAGGTGATGGGTACACAGTGTCGAGAAATGACATTGGATAGTTGAAAAAAGAGAACAAACATATTATAATGTTTGCTCTCTTTTTTAGGGTTTAAGCTATGCCTTTAGCGATTTCAGTATATGGTTTCTCGATAATGGAGGTTAGTTGTGAATCACTCAGTCCCCCGTTATATTTTTTCGCGATGTCCTCTTTGTAAGTATTTAGAGGATCTTTTGAATGATGGGCTAAAGTAAGTTGAATTATAAGATCCTTGGTTGAAGGATTACCCATTTCTTCTTTCTTCTCGCTACGAATTAGTTTTTTGTTGCGTTTAACTGCATCAGGATTTGTTTCTTTTTCTGCTTTTAGCTCTGCTTCTTGTTCGTATTGTATCAGCTGGGCCATTAAGTAATTATCCGCATGGTAGCGATATTGATCGGTAACGATGTGCTTTGGAACTAAAGTTAAAGGGACTTCATTCAAATCAAGCAATTGATGGTATTGGAATTTAACCCAATTGTGGGTTGTTAGATCCCAACGAAGAGCTTCTTGTCTTTTGAACTTTGCTTTAGGATTGTGCATTAACGCCTGTGTTACTGTGAATTCGCTCAGTAGTTCGAAGAGAATACTGGCGAGTAAATCTGACATTCGATCTTCATTAAAGTTTTTAATGAAGAGAACGATGTCCATTGGATCTTTGCAAGCAGTAATGGATCTAAGAATAATCTATTGTCTGCTCCTGATGTTCCGATATTTACAAAATCTAGCTGTTCCTGTGTTTTGTTCACTTGCAAAACTGTTGTTACTTTTTCTACTTTCATCATATATTGTTTACCTCTGTAATAAATGTAGGCTTGGGTTTGACTTTTAATTACCTTTCGAAGTTTGATATTTATGTTGACAACTTTCTAATGTTGATGATATCATAGTTAATGCTTAGTTAAATACGATGTCAAAAATAAGAATTACGAAAAAGTCTACATGGTTGCTACTGAAAATGTGCCTCAAGCATTTTTTCCGACAGTAGGATATCTCTTAATCAATGAAAATAGACATAGCTATCCCATATGAAGATACACTGACATTTAAGTGTATCATATTTGTCGTATTATGTAAAATAAAGAGTCTTGTAGAATAGTTTTCCCCGATGTAGCCAAAGGTGGCTGCTTTTTTTGTCTTTTTTTTGCAGTAACTACTTAAGTAAAAAAAATACATCTCTATACAATGGAATGGTTATTACTATCGCTGGTGATTCTGCGGATAGGTATCTTTTGAAAATTGAGATTCTTTACATAATGGGGGGTTCATTACAATCATACAAAAATACAATCTTTATTAAAAGCATATAATACTCTGGATAGCAGTCGGCATTTTTTGCAGAATAGCATTGTGTTTCATGGGGACGTTCAATCTGCTGTATATTTACAAGGGGCAGCTTTGAACCACAAAAATTGTTCCCTTTGATTAGAGTTTGTGGAAACTGATAAACCGAATGAATCTGGATCAAACTGAAACGACTTTGTAGGTGATGTTTGAAAAGTATCTTAAAGATTTTAAAAGCTGCTCACAAATTATGTTGCAATTTGAAATATGAAAGCAAATTTAGAAAATCAAATCGTTATATGAAGGTAACCGGCACTAAAACACAACGCCGATATAATATACGTAAGTATAATATAAGGGGGACTCACGAAAGAAGATTTACGTTCACAACGTATAAAGCAAGTGAATTTTGCAGTAGGAATCTCTTCGATTGATGGGAGTCGCCCCAGTCCATTTATGAAAGAACTCTTGGCTCGATATGAAAATGGTTTACTATCGTCGAAAGAACTTAAAGAAGCAATTATAGAGAAGTATACGCAGGATGAGTTATAAACTGAGTGTCAAAGTGAGTGATAAAAGCAAAAAGTCTTTTAACCGTTGATTGTTAAAAGACTTTTTGATTGAGGTTCACCTTATTTGTGATTCATGTATTGTTCATGGATAAAGTCAGCCCAGTAAACAGGTGGATGGTGTTGAACATACACGGGATCTTGTTCGTATCTTTTGAAAAATGTAGAAGTTTCCATTAGTTCCAAAGGCTTTCCACCATATTTCTTTTCCATCACTTCAAGAACATCATCGAAAAACAGTTGATCTAATTCATCAAAATCTTTATATTTCTTCAATGTACTCAACCTCCTTTAACTTTAAGCATTGTACAGCTTTCAAAGAATGAACGGATATTTGTGTATAAGTTTTCATATCTCCGCGCGGCTCTATCTCGTTCATAAATTCTCTTTCAGTAATTCTGTTAGTTCTATATAATTTCATTAAGGTTCTGATACGACCATCCGCAACAGGACCAATTGCATAATCATATCCCAATTCATAGTAGGGTTTTGACTGGAATCTATTTTCTAATATAAATTGACTCCATTCTAGCGAAGATGATGGAAAGATTCTGTTTTTTAGTTTTCGCATTTCATCTATATTAATTTCATAATGTAATACAACAGGTTTTGCTGTGAAACCGCTATTGCGTTCATTGGCATCTTCTGCTTTAGCTTTTGCCCAGTTTTCCACTTGGCTTCTATTATTTGTAAGGTAAAATCCTTGCCCAAAGTCACTCCCTGGAAATGGAATAGCTAAGTTAATACCGTCATTCCGTATGATTAATCCTTTTAGGTCGACCGTTCCATGATAACAAACTTTAAATTGATCTAACATTCACTGTTCACCTAATCATACTTTTATATAGTTCTTTTCAATATTATAACATTTTATTCATCATTAAGATAATTTGTCATTTCTATAAATCAAACATATTTAAGTTCAGTTCAATGTTTGAATGGCTAAAGTGTTGTAAAACTAAATCATCTTGTTCTCGCAATATTTTTAGCTGACCGCATTCAAAGCCGCATTCAAACTAAAGCAAGTGCTCGCAACTGCTGATTTGACAGTGTTTGTAGAAGTTGGGTTCGACTCCCACCGTCTCCAATAAAAGTGCCAGGTACTCAAACATTCATGGATTTCATGTTTATTGCAATTAACATGTTTGTTTGTGTACCTGTCACTCCATAATTGGTCAATCATAAGAGTCTTCCAGAATAGGGCGCAGTTCTGGAATAAGGGTTGTGCCTTAATTGAGTTGTGATTGTCGTAAAAGAGGTGCATAATGGGATTTTTAAAAAAGTAATACTAGCAACCGTTTTCTTTGCAATGCCATTAACTTTGATTTTTACGTTTTTTAAAACCTGGTGCAATGGAGTCATTGTTATATCGTTTAGTGTTAAAAGGGATTGCTGATGAATATGCAGGCGTATATCGAAAGGAACAAGTCTTTATTTCAGGTGCAAAACATAGACCACCAGCGCATTATTTAATTCAAGAAAAAATGGAACAGATGATGAATTGGTATCATACAGAAGGAGTTGACCTTCATCCTGTTGAGCGCGGAGCAATGTTACATGCTATTTTTGTGGGCATTCATCCTTTTATAGATGGAAACAGGCGTACTTCTAGACTTTTGCTTAATTTAGAGATGATGAAGGATGGGTTTCCTCCAGTAATTATTAAGGTTGAAAATCGATTAGCCTATTACGAAGCGCTCGATAAAGCTCATATAACAGAAGACTATAGAGACGTTATTGCGTTAGTGGAACGTGAAGTAGAGGATTCTCTAGATTTATATTTAAGTGCAATCAATTAGAGTAGCATCTCATATGAGGTGCGCTTTTTTGTATGAAAGGATCAGTCACTCAAACATTCATGAAATTCACGTTTATTGCAATTAACATGTTTGTTTGTGTGCGTGTCACTCGATTGTCCCCAGGTTAAATGCTATGATAAAAAAAGATTACTCAAGTACGATCATTTCATCGTACTAACAATAAGGAGGGCGTCTAATCGATGACTCATGCAATTATACCGATAGAAGAAGGAAAGTATGGAATCCGATTACAAGCACTGAAAAAAGATGCCGATGAACCTTCAGCTATGGCAAATTATTTATCTCAAATGGCAATCGTAACAAAACAAGACGATCTTTTGACTTTATCTTTATTGCTGCAAAGCCAACAAACAATCACAGGTGTTCAAATTGAAAATCAAACAGGCGAATTTGTGGAAGCAATTGAAAAACAAGTGGATGAAGAAATGGACCGCAGATTTGAAATGTTTACATTAGCAGAGCTGCCAGCTATTATACATGCGCGTGTACAGTATGAAGTGGAACATGAAGGGAAAAGTCTTAAAGGTGATGAAGTGTTAAGACTTTCTTTTTTCGGGGAAAGCCTAGAGAAGGTTGAATAAAAAAGAACATCGATGCGAAACATCTATAACCAGGTGTTTCGCGTCGATGTTTTTTAATTATAAATGTCAATATGGATGCGCTAAACTTTTATAAAAACGAGTATTTGTTCGAGGAATATTGATGATAGATCATCAATTCGCAAAGCCTAAATTTCAAAGTGTAAAATCTGAAAAAAGGGGATTTTCCGAAAATGGACTGGAATATTTATTTGAGTATGCTACGCTAGATTAGTACTTGTTTTTAAAAAAACATCCAAAAGGAGGTAAATGATAACAGTTCGATAAGCTATTTTATTTTTTTAACTATTACAGGAGGTTGCCATGATTAAGTTTGAAAACGTAACAAAAACGTATGAAGGCGGATTTCAAGCCGTCAAATCTATCAATCTTGAAATTGAAGAAGGTGAATTGCTCGTTCTCATAGGACCGAGTGGTTCAGGGAAATCAACAACAATGAAAATGATTAACCGCATCATCCCTCACACAAGCGGTACGGTCTCTATCGATGGAAAAGATATTAAATCGTATAAAGCTTCGGATCTCAGGCGTAATATTGGGTATGTAATTCAACAAATAGGCCTTTTTCCGCACTATACGATTGAAAAAAATGTTGCCATCGTTCCCCAACTAAAAGGATGGACTGAAAAAGAGATTCAACTCCGAGTCAAAGAACTTCTAGAATTGGTCGGATTAGACCCCGAAATCCACGCGACTCGCTATCCTAAAGAACTTTCCGGTGGGCAACAACAACGTGTCGGGATTGCGCGAGCACTTGCATCCAATCCAGATATTATTTTAATGGATGAACCATTTAGTGCGCTTGATCCGATAACCCGCGAACAGCTACAAGCTGAACTCTTAAAATTGCATAAAAAGTTAAAGAAAACGATTGTCTTTGTGACACATGATATGGATGAGGCTTTAAAAATGGGTGACCGTATTGCAATTATGAAAGACGGTCAATTACTTCAGTTAGATACTCCCGAGAAATTACTACATGAACCAGCCCATGGATTTGTGGAAGAGTTTATTGGCAAACACCGCATTATCCAAAATCCCGAACTTATGCCAGTTACTGAGATTATGTCAGAAACTATCGTTACTTCTCCTCCTCAGCGTTCTCCGGAAAGAGCACTTGCACTTATCCGTCAACGTAAAATAACAAATCTTTTAATACTAAGTGACGACAAGAAACTATTAGGAATCGTATCTGCTTATGATTTAATAAAGAAACTTGATGAAATCGATACGATTGACGATGTGATGGTTCCTGCAACACCAGTTTTACTTGACACGGCAACTGCAAAAGACGCCATCATGATGATTGATGAAACACCTTTTGGCATGATTCCTGTTGTTGACAAAGACGAAAAAATTGTAGGGCTTGTTACACGCGGTTCTCTACTCTCGGCAATGTCCAGTCAATGGACGGAAACGGAGGGAGATACAAATGAATAATATGAATATATGGCAACAACTTATAGAACAAACACAGTTAAGATGGGGCGAAGTGCTTGCATCTACATTTGTTCATATTCAACTCGTCTTTTTTTCAATGATTATCGCGACTGTGCTCGCTGTCACACTGGGCATTATCGCTACACGTGTACATTGGTTAAAAACGTTACTACTTGGTGGTGCAGGGGTTCTGCAAACGATTCCAAGTTTGGCGTTACTCGGGTTTATGATTCCAATCTTTGGAATAGGAATCAAAACAGCAATTGCAGCACTTTTTCTATACTCGTTACTGCCGATTATGCGAAATACGTATACGGGAATTAAAGATGTTGACGCTGCAACCATTGAAGCTGCAAAAGGCGTTGGCATGACGAGCATTCAAATTTTGTTTAGAGTCGAATTACCGCTTTCAATCCCTATTATTATGGCAGGGATTCGTACAGCGGCAGTCATTAACGTCGGGAATGCCACGCTTGCTGCTTTCATCGGTGCAGGTGGACTAGGGGATTTCATATTCCTTGGGATTACACGTGGTATTGATGGATTAATCTTACTTGGCGCCATTCCAGCAACGCTTCTTGCGATTATAATTGAATCATTCTTTAGCGCCGTTGAACGTTGGACGACGCCGGAAGGATTGAAGTAAATATGAAGAACAATCGATTCATTCGCAGTATGCTGTTAATGATTGTTGCAGTGCTCTTGTCAGGTTGTATTTTCATTGAAAAAGATACCATTCGAGTTGGTTCCCGAAATAATACGGAAAGTATTATTTTGTCTAATATTATGGGGCATTTAATAGAAGATAAATTGGGAATCGATGTTCTATATAAAGAAAATCTAGGCGGTTCAAATGTCGTTTGGAATGCAATGACAAATGGCCATATCGATGTCATTCCTGACTATACAGGAACGATTGTTGTCACTTATTACCATGAAGAACCAGGGACAGCGGAAGAGACGTTGGAGACGACAAAGCGACTTGTTGAAGGAGACGGCATCATCGCTTTTAACACATTTGGCTTTAATAATACGTACACCCTTGCTTTTGATGAAAAGAAAGCAGAAGAATTGGGTGTTGTGACATTTAGCGATTTTGCTGAATATGCACCAGACTTTGTGTTAGGTTCAGTCTTCGAATTCATCGATCGACCTGATGGATTGCCAGGATTCCAAAAAGAATATGATATCGATTTCAAAGATGTCAAAGGAATGGACCATGGAATGATGTACCGTTCGATTAATGCTGGTGAAGTCGATGTCATTAACTCTTATACGACAGATGGTCAATTACAAATATATGATTTGCGTGTATTAGAAGATGATCAATCATTTTTCCCGCCGTACCATGCCTTGCCGCTTGTTCGAAAAGAAACATTAGAAGAATATCCTGAGCTTGAAGAAGTAATCAAGCTTTTAGAAGGAAAGATTGATGAAGAAGCGATGCAAATTATGAATGGAAAAGTCGATAATGATGGCCTGATGGTTGAACGGGTTGCAGAAGAATTTTTAATAGAAGCTGGGTTAATTGAAAAGAAATAAATAGGAAAACGCATCACCCCAACATTCATGATTGTTTGATACACCGGACGATTCTTATCAGGATACTCATAAATTAAAAAAGATGACTTCTGTACATTACAGAAGTCATCTTTTTTTAGGTGTGCCCTGCATGGGTAAATACTCGGCGGTGAAAGCCCGCTACAGGCTTGGCAGTAGGAACTGTTAGCGAAAGACAAGGTGGCTATCGTGAGGTAGTGGCTGAAGGAAGTCGGACGCAAAATCCCGAACTGACGAACAGAAACTAAATAGAAGGCTGGATTAGGTCGGACGAGATTG
>JAPFCO010000486.1 GCA_026169505.1 Pseudogracilibacillus sp. | reverse complement strand
CCGAAAATGGCGATGCTACGCAAGCAGGCAGCGATGGAACAGAAGGGGTTTAATGGAGAGCGCAAATTAGATTATCATATCGAAAGTTTGTCAGATGATTATTCGATACTGAACGATGTTTGTTTCTCGTTGTATGGAAAGAAAACGCAAATTGATTCACTCATTATCTCAGAACAAGCCATTTTTATCATCGAAGTGAAAAGTTATGAAGGTGTGATTACATTTGATCCAGAATTAAGGCAATGTTACCGAGTAATAGAAGGAGAGGCGGAACGATTTAAATATCCAATCACCCAAGTAGAAGCTATTCAATCTGCATTATTACGATTGTTACAGCTTGCTCATTTAAGTGGTTTACCAATCTATTATTTCATCGCTTTTTCCGAAAGAAGCACATTAATAAAAGTGAAAGGGGAAGAAGAAAGCGTAAAGAAAGTTGTCACCTATGTAGAAGATGTTCCATTTCAAGTCATGAAGATCAATGATCAGCTGATGGGGCAGAAATCGTCACAACCAAACAACCGATTACGCAATAAGGTAGTGCAATACATCATGCAGCACTGTGAAGATTTCGACAAGGATATTCTAAGAGAATTTGGTATTAAGAAAGCGGATATTTTAACAGGAGTCCATTGTCCAGATTGTCAACATCTCGGGATGGTGCGCAAGATAGGAAACTGGTACTGTCCAAACTGCGATTCTATATCAAAGACCGCACATCTGAAGTCACTGCAAGACTATGCTCTACTATTTGGCTCAACAATTACCAATGTACAATGCAGTCACTTTCTCCACATCCAATCACGTCACACAACAAAATATATTCTTCAACAATCTCCAACTATAAAAAAACATAGCCGAGTCCTATGGAAAATAAAACATCCATCCAACAGAACATTTACATAACAATCTCTAGCAAATGCTAGAGATTTCTTAATGAACATCCAGCATTGATTCATTCAAATAAACTAGCACCTTCAACCTCACTCCATCTTTGCTCCAGGCCTTCTGCGTTTGCTCGAACTCATGTTGTTCTTGCTCCAGGCCTTCTGCGCTTGCTCGAACTCATGTTGTTCTTGCTCCAAGCCCTTCGCGTTTGCTCGAACTCGTGTAGTTCTTGCTCCAAGCCTTCTTCGTTTGCTCGAACTTATGTTGTTCTTGCTCCAAGCCTTCTTCGTTTGCTCGAACTCATGTAGT
>JAPFCO010000169.1 GCA_026169505.1 Pseudogracilibacillus sp. | reverse complement strand
CAATTATTACATGAAATAGAGGAATATTTGAAACTTAAATATAAATACAAAAAATCGGATGTGAAAAGTCCTAGGTCAAGACGCAAGTTAAAGCAAAAAAAAGAAAAGAAGATGGAGAAGGCCTAGTTCATCCAATCTTCTTATTTATTTTATAACAGTGATAGACCGCCTAATCCAGCAGTCAATAATGATAACACCATAGCGATAACCATTACATATACAAAGAACTTTGTGCGCTTCTCACGTTTTGATTTTCTTCTAGGCGTAGATTTCTGATTCTTCGACACGGTAAATCCCCCTTTAACACAATATCTATTATGTATTTTACCGTTAAATGATAAAATGAACAAGTATATAACATGTATTTTTTAGAATGGAGGATAATAAATGGAGCAAACCAAGCAATCTCCAAAGAAAATTGCTCATATTGGTATAGCAGTTTACAATATTGAAGCATCTATTCCGTTTTATACTAAATATTTAGGTCTCACATTAGAAAAGACAGAAGAAGTAGAGAGTGAACAAGTAAAAGTAGCCTTTATAAAAATTGGTGAATCTAGAATTGAATTATTAGAGCCATTATCAGAGCAATCTGCAATCCATACCTTTCTTGAGAAAAAAGGAGAAGGAATACATCATATTGCGCTAGAAGTCGATCAGATTGATCAACGATTAATCGATTTAAAACAAAATGGAATTCGTTTAATTAATGAACAGTCTAAACAAGGAGCAGATAACGCACAAATAGCTTTTTTGCATCCGAAATCAACAAATGGTGTATTATTTGAATTAAGTCAGCATATATGAGAGAAGGGGATTATAAATGGATATCTTTGATAAAATTGATGAACTATATGACAAACGAAGAGAAGTTGAACTTGGTGGTGGGGACGAACGTATTCAAAAGCAATACGAACGAGGGAAATTAACGGCACGAGATCGAATTAATTATTTATTAGATGATGAAACATTTGTTGAACTAAATCCGTTCATGGAACATCGGTCAACGGATTTTGGTATGGACAAGGTAGAAGCTCATGGCGAAGGCGTTGTAACCGGATACGGAAAAATAAATGGCCGACCAATTTATTTGTTTGCGCAAGATTTCACGGTGTTCGGTGGAGCGTTAGGGGAAATGCATGCAAAGAAAATTGCGAATGTGATGGACCTAGCTGCAAAAAGTGGCGCACCTTTTGTTGGCTTAAATGATTCAGGTGGAGCAAGAATTCAAGAAGGTGTTGGTTCATTAGATGGTTATGGTCAAATTTTCTATCGTAACTCCATTTATTCAGGAGTAATACCACAAATATCGGTTATTATGGGACCTAGTGCTGGTGGAGCAGTATATTCACCAGCAATTACAGATGTCATTATTATGGTAGAAAAGACATCTAAAATGTTTATTACTGGACCAAAAGTGATTGAAACAGTAACAGGTGAAAAAATATCATCAGAAGATTTAGGTGGAGCTAAGGTACATAATACGAAAAGCGGAAATGCCCATATGAGTGCAGCAACAGAAGAAGAGGCATTAGATATGGTTAAGCAGGTTCTATCTTATTTACCGAATAACAGTGAAGAAATGCCACCAATCGTAGACTATGAATTGAAAGAAAATGATGATTATAACTCGGAACTACTAGAAATTGTTCCTTATGATACAACTCGACCTTATGATATTAAAAAGGTTGTCAATGAAGTTGTTGACGATGATAGCTTTTTTGAAATACATAAAGACTTCGCGAAAAACATTGTCGTTGGCTTTGCTAGAATTAAAGGGCAACCAGTAGGGTTAGTCTGTAATCAGCCTCGGTATATGGCAGGTGGTATCGATATAGATTCTAGTGATAAAGCAGCACGTTTCATCCGCTTCTGCGACTCGTTTAACGTGCCAATTATTACTTTTGAAGATGTAACAGGTTTCTTCCCTGGTATCAAACAAGAACATGGAGGTATTATCCGACATGGGGCGAAAATTTTATATGCTTATTCGGAAGCTACTGTACCAAAAATCACAGTTATCGTTCGGAAAGCTTTCGGAGGAGCTTACGTTGCATTAAATAGTAAATCAATTGGTGCCGATTTAGTGTATGCATGGCCTAACGCTGAAGTTGCAGTGATGGGACCTGAAGGTGCTGCAAATATCATTTTTGCACGTGAAATAGCAGAAAGTGACAATCCAGAACAAGTTCGACAAGCGAAAATTGATGAATATAAAGAAAAGTTTGCAAATCCTTATGTTGCCGCAGCGCGTGGGATGATAGATGATGTAATTGATCCACGCGATACGAGAAAATCCTTATCACAAGCATTAGAAATGTTGTATAATAAAAAAGAAGATAGACCGAAAAAGAAACATGGAAATATCCCTTTATAGAGGATGTTCAAAAAGTCCGATAAAAATGACACATTGAATTTCTTCGTTAGCTTGCTTTTCCGTCGCTCACGTATTTAATTGCATTGCATACGTTCGCTACTCAAAGCTATGCTGCCTCGAAATTCTCGGTCCTTTTTACCCTCCTTTTTGAACATGTACTTATAAAAAATAGGAGGACGTTATTATTGATCACACTTAATCAGGAACGTCTTATAAATGAATTTTTAGAATTAGTACAGGTTGATTCTGAAACAAAATATGAGGCAAATATTGCTCAAGTTTTAAAAGAAAAATTCCAACTATTAGGCGTAGAAGTAATAGAAGATAATGCTAAGCAAAAAACAGCACATCAAGCGAACAATTTAATTTGTAATTTACCTGGTCCAAATAATTCGGCAGATCCAATTTATTTTACTGCCCATATGGATACGGTAACACCTGGTAATGGTATTAAACCATCCATTGAAGATGGTTATATTATTTCAGATGGGACAACGATTTTAGGTGCAGATGATAAAGCAGGTATCGCAGTCATCCTTGAGGTGATTCGGATCTTACAAGAGCAAGAAATGGACCACGGCGATTTACAATTTATTATTACTGTTGGGGAAGAATCAGGACTTGCAGGAGCAAAAGCACTCGATGCCTCACTTATCACATCAACTTATGGTTATGCGTTAGATAGTGATGGGGATGTCGGAAATATAGTTGTAGAAGCGCCATTTCAAGCAAAAATACATGCCAAAATTGTTGGGCGCTCGGCTCATGCTGGTGTTGCTCCTGAAAAAGGTGTCTCCGCAATTACAGTCGCCGCAAAGTCAGTAGCAAGAATGCCTTTAGGTAGAATTGATGAATCGACGACCGCAAATATCGGTTATTTCCAAGGTGGTAAAGAAACGCAGACAAATGTCGTCTGTGATGTTGTTGAAATAGTTGCCGAAGCTCGTTCATTAGATGAACAAGCCTTGGACAATCAAACGACTAGTATGAAAGAGGCTTTTGAGAAAACTGCAAAGAAGTTTGGTGCAACTGTTGAGGTAGATATTGAATTGATGTATCCAGGATTTCAATATGAACCGACAGATAAAGTTGTCCAAATTGCCGAGCAAGCTGCGCAAACATTACAATTACCATCTGAATTAATGAAAAGTGGTGGTGGCAGTGACGCGAACATATTTAATGGTCATGGCATACCGACTGTTAATTTAGCTGTTGGCTACGAACATATTCATACGACAAAAGAACGAATTCATACAAACCATTTAGTGAATTTAACTAAATTAGTACTGCAAATTATTACAAATGTAAGTAAATCTTAGTAGGTAAAAGTCCATTATAGTTCTCAAT
>JAPFCO010000226.1 GCA_026169505.1 Pseudogracilibacillus sp. | reverse complement strand
TCCATCTCCATGGAACCTAAATCTTGATTGAGTGTTTCCATTCCATCAACAAATCCTGGTACTGCAAATGTTTCGGGCTCTGCTTCAGAATGTGGTGCTACTTCTCGGTATTCATAAACAGTTGGTTGCTCACTATCTTTCGAGAAAACGAGCATTTCTCCACCGCCACCGATACCTGAACCATATGGCTCGACAACACCAAGGACATACGAAACAACAACTGCGGCATCGGCAGCATTCCCGCCATTTTCTAGTATATCCATTCCTGCTTTCACTGCTAATGGGTGTGAAGCACTGACACCATATCCTTCTGCAGTATCGATTGCTTCTGATTCTTCGACACCATAGTCTGTCGTTTGTGATTCTTCTTTTTCAAACATCCCTTGCTTTGCATAGACAAAAATTAGTCCTGCAATGACAATAATTGACAAGATGGTCATCAATTTTCTATTGTTCACGATCAGCATCCCTTTCTTCTAAAACGTTGGAATGATCTACTTCCAATATTAATTTACCAGCATCTTTTTTAAAGTTTTCATTTGGTTGGTTGTTTGTTAATTGTTTATGAATTTTCATTTGATAATATTTATTTCTTGTCACATAAGGTTGTGCTCCCCTAATACGAAGTGGGGTAATTTCAAATCTACCTGTACCATCATTTAATAGGTCATATTGGACGATGGCACTATCTTTTGTCCGGGACCAGCCTTGATCAAAGATAAAGTTACCAAGTCCATAAAAAATAACCCCATCTTTATATTTTTCTACTTCTGACAGAACGTGCGAATGATGACCAATAATGGCATCTGCGCCTACATCGATCATAGCCTTAGCTAATTCGGTTTGTCTTGGATGTGGCTGATTATCATATTCAACACCCCAATGAATATTTACAAAAATAAGATCAGCTTTTTCATTAGCCTCTTCGATCATTGGGAAAATATTTTCAGGTGTAGCACGTGCAACTCCAGCACGGTGACCAAGCGCTGAAAAACCTTCTACAAGCGCATCTGTATAGCCAAGTGTTGCAATGGTTAAACCATTTATTTCTTGATAATCAACTGCGGTTGCTTCTGTTACGTTTTTCCCAGCTCCAACATGATTTAAACCAATACGATCCAATTCATCCACCGTTTCTTGCAATCCTTGTTCTCCATAATCCATCATATGGTTATTCGCTAAATTAACGATGGTGAAATTCTGTTCTTTTAAGGCATGAATTGCGTCAGTACCTGTATGCAAGTGGATTTGTTTATCTATTTTTTCATAGTTTTTCTCATCATCTTGAAGGATCGGGTTTTCAAAGTTACCTGATGCATAATCCGCATGATCAAAATAAGGTTTCATTTTTTCAAATAAATACTCCGTACCATGCCTATCTGTTACTTCTTGTACATTTCTACCAAACATCATGTCACCAACAAAAGTTGCGGTAAACTCTGTATCCGCCTGCTTTTCAACTTCGGCTACATTTGGAGAAAAGAATAATTGAAATGCAAGAATGAAGAGCACAACGATGATCAGACCAATCATTACATGCTTTCCTGCAGATTTTTTGTGTCGTTTTCCCATTCGTAATAATTTTTCTTGATATGTTAGTTTTCTAGACATATGAATCCTTCCTATATGAAGTAATAGACGCTTAAAATAACAAATGTGAGTCCACTTAACAAGAGTGTGCTTCCAATTGTAATAAGCGCACCTTGTTTTTCTATCGTATTTGCAATCAAGCCGGGCACGATAACCCCAATCCCTCTAAACTCCAGTATTTCAAAGGGGAGCATCGGATAGGCATAATCCAGTAAAAGCTTTAGGACAATACCAACTCCCAACATCGCAGAAAACTTTCTTCGACCATATAATAATGTAATGCGTGACAAGCCATATGTCACAATCACGTAAGTTAAAAAACTAATACCGAAAATGACGGCGATAAATATAGGTTGGTCAAACACCAATGCTAAATACCCGGGCACAACCATCCCCGCCGGAATGATCCCTGTTCTCTCTGAAAAAAGTAAACTAAGTATAACACCTAGCACAAGTGCAATGTATAAATCTGAACCGAACATTCTGTGATCCTCCTATTTCTGTTTAAGCTTGGAATTTTTCAATTAAAGGTTCCGCAGCACCATGAATATTTCCAATTCCATAAATAACATTATTAGTTGTTATTTCGAGTAATAAGTCATAAATTTCTTCTGTTGACTTACCTTGTAAATCTAACATTTGACTAACCTTCAGTTTATCCGACTTCACCGCATCGATAATAGGGTCCGCTTCTTCTCCTATCAGTACAAGCGTATCGATCGATAAATACGGCAACACATCATTGGCAAATTGAATCGTTCGATCAACGCGATCTGCTCGGCAATTCATTAAGATCACCGGATATTTCGTTGGATACCCTTGGGACTTGATTCTTTCCCAAATATTTAGAGTCGAAACAGGGTCATTTGCCGCAAACCCATTGACGAAATATGTCATAGCATTCTCTCTTTTAATTTCTTGAATTCGCATGGCACCTGGATCCGGCTGAGCATTTAGCATCCCACGATACGCCGTTTTTTCATCAATGCCAAGTGCTTCTGCAACCGCTATAGATAGCGAAGCATTTTCAGGGAACACCATGTAGTCGAATTTGCGTAAAAAACTGTCAGTAATCTTGCTATTATTAGCAACAATCACTTTCGTATTTCTTTTCGACGCTTCTTGTTTAAAGTAATCTACATAAGGTCCTTCAGAAACGATTAAATGTCCATCATATGGAATTGTTGCTGTAAAAGCTTCCGCAACATCATCTAATGTTGGACCCATGACATCCATATGATCTTCCAGCACATTGACAATGACGCCAATATTTGCCTGTACTAATTTTTCCTGAAAGATAATTTGGTAATCAGGATTAACGGCCATACATTCACTAACAAGAGCTTCTGCACCAAGTTGCGCTGCTTTCTTCACAACCATTTTTTGCTCATGGATATTCGGACCTTCTGGACGACGGATTATTGGTTCCTCTTCCGGTGTATTCCAGTAAATAAGTCTAGCTGAAGTACCTGTCGTTTTTCCGATCGTTTTATATCCAGCTTCTTTGATAATCCCTGTAATGAGACGCGTGACCGTCGACTTTCCGCGGATCCCATTTACATTTACTCTAATTGGCAATGCAGCCACATACTTTTTATGTGCCTGCCATTCCACGATACCTATAACCAACGCAATAATGAGCGCAATTGGAATTAATAGCATAGCTGTATCCTTCCTTATCATTCATAAAATAGTTATTTTAATTTAGAAGTTTATTTCTCTAATTTACTAACTTTAGTTTAATACATGTTTACAATACCTCTTGATCATAACACTATACTAGTATATCAGTTTTTATTTAATTGTCTCTTGCCAAATACAAACATTTAGATAACAAATAGTTTACAATGAAATTGGCGGCGCTTACAATGCCGATGTGATTGGATGTCCTAGGTGATAAAGTTTAACTGTCTTATTATCAGGTAACAAGGAGAAGATGATCTTGTTCTTAAAATCATTGATTTCTTTGAAAGTATTAAAAATTACTAATTTCTGAAGAACAGTAATTAAATAGTGCACAGACCAGATCACTTGATTCTGCTAATCAAATAATTATGGAGAGAATTGATGAAAGAAGGCCAGTTTAGTTGTACAAGATTATTTAATGAGAATACTAGTATCGTTGCATGAGATTATTGTCATATGTACCTTATGCAAACATTTTATATGTAATGAAACACACTATTCTTGATTGTTTTTGGAGTTGAAAATGTTATACTTGTTATACAAAAAATGTTGAATTTCAATAAGGTCAGTTCTCCGTAATAAATCCATTAAATGGAATAAAAGGATGACAAAGTATCTTAGAAATGTGTGCAAATTATATTAATGGTGGATTTGAATGGAGAGAGAATAATTGAGACCTGAACTAACAAGAAGTTTGAATGTAAGTAGTTTTCGCGATTTTTATTGGTTAAAAGAAGAATTGCAAAAATTTTGCAGGGAAAATGGTATAAGTGCTTCTGGACCTAAAAAAGAAATGACGGATAGGATAGCAGTATTTCTTGCGACAGGGAAGATACAAAATCCGGTGAGGAAAAGGAGTTCTTCCTTGGATAAAGTAGAATTGGAAGCGTTAAGTTTAGATACAGTTATTACAGAAAACCATCGTTGTAGTCAGGTAGTTAGAGCTTTCTTTAAATCGGTAATTCCGACATTTCACTTCTCAACTTATATCCAAGATTATTTTAAAGAAAATGTAGGAAAAACATATCGGGACGTAGTTGATGCGTGGTATGAGGAAGAAGAAAGAAAAAAAGACCCATCATATAAAAAACAAATAGGTTCACAATTTGAATACAATCAATTTACGAGAGATTATTTTG
>JAPFCO010000477.1 GCA_026169505.1 Pseudogracilibacillus sp. | reverse complement strand
TCAGTGATCATGACCCCAACTGTACTGATTTATTAAAGCAAATGGATGCATGGAAAATATCTTATCAGACAAAAAATATTTCGCGTCAAAGTGAACAACGGAAAGAACTGCAGGAAATGGAGATTTACGGAACACCAGCAACATTTATTGAAGGAGAATATAAAGCTATATTAGGGTTCCAAAAAGACAAACTTAAACATGCCTTAGGAATACCAAACAGATTGTAAAATTGATGATGGGAATTATCCATTTTGGAAAACGCACACCTCCAAAGTGAACTGCATAGAATATTATAGTTCAAAAAGGAAAAAGAGGTGTGTATGAAGATGTATAAAAGGCCTTATCCATATCCATCTTTTCATCATCAACAACCAATGCACCAGGAACATCCATACAATGAACAGCCTATACCACAACAACAATACTATTCGCAGCAAGCCTATTATCCTTATCCACCACACGGGTTCGTACCGCATCAAAAGACACCTTTTGAACAATTTGCAAAGCCTAAACAACCAATGAATTGGTATCCAAATCAACAACAGCAATATTATCCACCGCCAAATAAGCCAAATTATCCTACGCAGCAAGTAAATAACTTAAAAGCTTATTTTCAAGATAGTAATGGGCAAGTCGATTTTGATAAAATGTTTTCAACAGTTGGTCAGTTGGCAAATACGGTTCAACAAGTGTCTCCAGTCATCAAACAAGTCGGATCATTGATAAAGAGCTTCAAGTAGACCCTACCCTATAAGAAGAAGCTGATGGACCCAAACTCATCCTCAGCTTCTTAGTCATTTTCTCCCCCGTTAACTGCACTAAGACCCCCACTGATTAAAGAGTCATTTTCTAAACTCTGGTTTCTTTGGAAAGAGAATTATACCGGAATATGTTAGCTTATATGATAGGTTGGTGAAAAAAGGGCATATTTAAAAAAGAGGAGAATTTTTATGATTGGATGTCTAATTATCCATGGCTATACAGGAGGACCCTACGAATTAGGGCCATTGATTAATTACTTAAAAGAACAAACGAACTGGGACATAGAGGTACCAACATTACCCGGGCATGGGCGTAAACTGGATTTAAAAGATGTCTCACATAAAAAGTGGATTAAAGCAGCTGAAAGTGCCTTAAAACAATTGAAGGAAAAGTATGAGGAAATTTACCTTATCGGATTTTCGATGGGTGGTATGATTGCGGCATATTTAGCTGCAAAGTACAAAGTGGATAAGCTCGTCCTGCTGGCTACCTCAGGAAAGTATTTGTCTTTTAAGCAAATTGGTGTCGATATTGGTGAAATGATTTCTGATGGAGTGAAAGGAGAGTTGGGAAAGAACAGGCAATATATTCACTACAAAAAGAAATTAGGTGCCGTTCCATTCAAGGCAAATATTGAGTTTTTGAAATTGATCAGGTTTACGAGACGCTACTTAAAAAACATTGAGTCTCCTGTGTTAATTGCGCAAGGACAACAAGATGGCATGGTTCCGGCGAAAACGGCTTATTACCTTGATAAGGAAATTTCCTCAGAAAGGAAAGAAATCGTGTTTTTTGAGCGTTCGAAACATCTTATCTGTCTGGGGAATGATAAGGATACATTAAATACAATGATTTATGAGTTTTCGACAAAGCCGAAAAGTGAAATATAAAAGGCGTCTGTTCTGCAAATGAAGAACAGACGCTTTTTAAGTTAAATTTCATCTTTGAAAAAGGCAATGACTAATGCGCCTTCCCCGCCATATGTGGAGATCAAAGGACCAGCTTCACTTAAATAATTCTCTTTAAATGGATAGATATTTAATATGTCAGCAAGCACCTTTTTTGCGCGTTCTTCCGCGTTACAATGTGTCATCGTAATGATTTTGTCTTCAGCATTTTTTGTGTATTCTCCAATTTGTTCAATAAAACGTCTGATTGATCTTTTATCACCGCGGACCTTTTCTGTGACTTCGATGGACCCCTCATCATCACTGCCCTTCATAAGCAATTTAATGTTCAATGTTTTAGCAAGTGTCCCTTTCACCTTATCTAAACGTCCTCCGCGAACTAAATTATCCAATGTTTTTAATACAAATAAAGTTGTTGTCTGCTCGACACACTTATGTAAATGCTCCACAAGCGCTTCATGAGAATAAGCTTCGTTTATTTTTTTGTTCGCTTCATGCAGCAAAAGCGCTAAGCCGCATGAAGCGGTTTTTGTATTAATCACTTCAATTTTGCGATCAGGTTCTTCTTCAAGCAACATGTTTTTCCCGGTAACGGCATTTTCGTATGTGCTGCTTAACCCCTTGGTTAAGCTAAGCATCACAATTGGTCTTGCCGGATCGACTTTTTTATATGCTTCATAGAAGTCGTTCGGACTGGGTGCTGCAGATCGAGGTAACTCATTTGATTCTTTTATTTTTTTATAAAAATCCGGTATGTCCATTGTTACGCCACTTATATATTGTTCATTTTTAAAGTGTAAATAAAGGGGTACGACGATAATATCCAGTGTATCATTTAACCGCTTTGGAATATCGGCCCCTCCATCTGTCATTAGTTGAATTTCCATGACGTCACCCGCTTCGTAAGTTAATAATATGCATGTATCTGTGCTATCTCTTCCGTGCGATCGTCACTTTTGGTTTACGGGAAGTACTCACGATGAATAAGAATAAACCGAATATGACGATCGTCCCGCCAAGCCATTGTGACCCTGTTACTTGTTCACCCAAAATAATATAAGCAAGAATCGTTGCCCCGATCGGCTCGAAAACAATTCCCATAGATATGGTCGACGTACTCAGCCATTTTAAAGCCCAGTTAAACAAGGTGTGCCCGAAAAATGTCGGGAAAATGGCCAAAGCAAGGAAAATCCACCAATGATCTGCCGGGTAGCCGAAAAATGGGTTTTGTAAAACTACATTGTATATGATCAATGTGATTGTACCGAATCCATATACGATAAAAGTGTAGGTCATGAGCGATAAATTCCGTCTTAGTCTTTGTCCCAATAAAAAATACGCAGTAATTGTAACCGCACCGAGCAGTGCCAGGATATCGCCGAATAGAGCCATGCCACTTATCCGGAAATCGCCCCAGCTAATGATCATACTTCCGAATAAAGCGATAATCATACTAATAACCGCACCCGGAGAAAAGCGCTCCCGGAAAAAGAAATAGGTTCCTAAAAAGGCAAAGATAGGCTGTAATGTTACAAGTACAACAGAGCTGGCTACAGACGTATAATTTAGTGATTCAAACCAAAGAATAAAATGTAATGCCAGAAAAACACCGGCAAGTGCAGAAAACAGCCAGTCCTTTCTCTGAATAAGCCGGAATTCATGGCGATGTTTCATTAATATAAATGGCGCCATGATAAGAATCGCAAACAATAAGCGGTAATTGGCGATAATTGCCGCCGGGGCATGATCAGCTAATTTCACTAAAACAGCTGACGAAGACACAGTTATCACGCCAATAACAACCGCTATATATGGATTAAACGGAGGCAGCCGCATAATACCCCTCCCTGAAAAGTCGTGTAAAATGAGATAATATCTATTTTAACATGGTATGTGAAAAAAATCATGTTTGCAGTAGTAGAAATTACCATCGTATATGTGTTATGATAAAGTAACTGTCATTTAATGCATGAGTTTTCCAGTGAGGCCTCATTCCATAAAATAGGAGGAAGCCTTTTTTTATACTTTAAGATAGAAAGTATATTGATGAGATTTCCAATTCATAAGTGGTTTTCATGCCCACTTTAATATAGACGTAAAAGAGCTCGGGTGCAGGGGGTTTACCTGCCTGGTCATACGGGAATAATTTCAGTTAAAGAGGTTGTTCGAAAAGAACCAAAGGATAAGTGTGCATCTCTTCGCTAGCTTCTAATTTGGCTCTTTTTGAACACGCACTTAAAGTATAAAAATCAAGAACTTTTGCTCGCCACACTGTTGGTTAGAAACAAAGTGATAAATTTCAAAGGATAAAAGGAGTAGACTAATAAGGTGACAACATTTAAAGATCTAAACATTTCAAGTCCTATTATGAAAGCATTAGAACAGATGGGGTTTGAAGAAGCGACACCAATTCAGCAAGAAACAATTCCACTTGCAATGCAAGGGAATGACGTAATCGGACAGGCACAGACAGGAACAGGAAAGACAGCAGCTTTCGGAATCCCAATGATTGAGAAAATTGA
This sequence comes from Pseudogracilibacillus sp., assembly GCA_026169505.1. Taxonomy (GTDB): domain Bacteria; phylum Bacillota; class Bacilli; order Bacillales; family Amphibacillaceae; genus Pseudogracilibacillus. Next base: position 511 of record JAPFCO010000477.1, on the reverse strand, counting down.
TCCGAAACAAAAAAGAATCCAGGGACTCGTAGTAGCCCCGACAAGAGAGCTGGCAATTCAGGTAGCGGAAGAGATCCATCGATTAGGGAAATTTAAAGGTGTACGTGCACTGCCGGTATATGGCGGACAGCATATGCAACGACAAATTCGTTCTTTAAAAGAAGGACCGCAAATTGTCGTTGCTACACCGGGAAGATTGCTGGATCATATGCGCAGACGAACGATCCGCATTGATCATGTGCAAACAGCTGTCTTGGATGAGGCAGATGAAATGCTTAACATGGGATTTATTGATGATATTCGTGATATTTTGAAAGGTATTCCTGAAGAAAGACAAACACTGTTATTCTCAGCGACGATGCCTAAAGAAATTCGCGACATTGCATCAACATTGATGAAAACGCCGAAAGAAGTCAAGGTAAAAGCAAAAGAAATGACCGTTGAAAATATCGAGCAATTCTTCGTGGAAGTTCCGGAAAAATTTAAATTTGATACGTTAACAAATCATATG
>JAPFCO010000351.1 GCA_026169505.1 Pseudogracilibacillus sp. | reverse complement strand
GAACATCATAAAGCTAAGTTCGTCTTTATTGGAGGAGGTGGCGGAAGTCTACATTTACTACAAAAGTCTGGTATTCCAGAAGGAAAACGGATAGGAGGATTTCCAGTAAGCGGTATATTTATGATGTGTAATAATCCAGAAGTTATAGCACAGCATCATGCAAAAGTTTATGGCAAAGCTAAGGTTGGCGCCCCACCAATGTCTGTCCCACATCTTGATACAAGATTTATTGACAATAAAAAATCGTTACTATTTGGACCATTTGCCGGTTTTTCACCAAAGTTTTTAAAAGCAGGTTCAGTATTCGATTTAGCAACCTCCGTGAAGTATCACAACATTTTATCTATGTTAGCCGCAGGAGCAAAAGAAGTATCGTTGACAAAATTCCTAATCCAGCAAGTTATGTTATCGAAAGAACAGTGCATGAAAGGATTACGCGAATTTATTCCGAATGCAAAAAGTAAAGATTGGGATTTTATCTTAGCAGGTCAGCGCGTACAAGTTATCAAAGATACGGAGGCAAGTGGAAAAGGTACAGTTCAATTTTTCGGTACGGAAATGATTACTAACGCAGATGGCTCGATAGCAGCATTGCTTGGTGCTTCTCCTGGTGCCTCAACTTCCGTCCATGCTATGTTAGAGGTAATTGAAAAATGCTTCCCAGAACGAATGGAAGAGTGGAAACCAAAAATAAAAGAAATGATTCCCTCTTATGAAGTTTCGCTCATGGAAAGTCCAGAGCTCTTACATGAAATTCAGACTTCAACAGCACAAACACTTGGTCTAAATACAGGATTTCCCGAGTCTATTTTAGGTTAAAATGATCAATTTAAGTACAAACCTAGCATAAAAGGACAACCTCCAGCACCAATATAGAATGTAATGGAATATCTTATTTCAACCCATATCGCACGATAAAAATACCAACAAAAAAACAGCAGCCTAAGCACATTACAAATCACTTAGCTGCTGTTCCTATTTCACGACCAATACTTACACATACTGAGCTAATTTCGCATCTCTTTCCTCACGCTCAACCACAGATGCAAGGTCATACTTTTTGGCCTATATCTTCTTTATAAGCATTCTTACTACGTCTATAGCAATTAATCACATGTTTAAAAAAATCTCTTTATTTCACAACTAGATTTCTTGCTTCCCTAAATTACAAAACATCTTCGTCTAAAATATGCCCTTCCATAATGTTCATCAAAAACAGTCCGAACGTTACAACCAAACTAATTATGACATTATGATAGCTGCCTGAAGCAAGTTTTTTCCGGAATAACTCCACGATACCATCCAATAATGAAGCTTCCTGTTATAATTACCAGCCCATTAATGCCAAATAACACACTAAATACTTGAGGAGATACACCATATTTCGCCATGTTTGAAATTAAAGGAGCAAATAACTCATTATAATATTTACCTCTGCGAATTAATGGTTAAGTTAAGATTCATTATAGTTTGAATAGATTACATATTTATTCAAATAAGCTCGGCAACCATAACGATACTGCTGGTACATATGCTAATAAAAGTACATAAAGGCCCAACAAAATTAAAAATGGAATACTTGCTTTTATAAAGTCTTCAATTTTAGTGCCTGTTATGGAACTTGTTGTATACATTACTGTTCCGAGTGGTGGTGTTAACGATCCAATTGCAACTGTTAATACGAAAAATATACCAAAATGGACAGAGTCTATACCATAGGCCGGAAGCATAGGCATGAATAGTGGTGTTAAAACTATTATTGTAATATTTCCCTCAACAAACATTCCCACTACAATTAGAAATAAAAAAACAACGATAAAAAATATAAATTTCGATGGGACATATTCAACCATTAAAGTAGTCATGGTTTGCGGTATTTGCTCTAATGTCAAAATCCATGCAAATGCTGAACCTGCAGCAATAATAATCAAAACGGAAGACGCTGTATAAACCGTTTCTAAAAACGCGCTAACAAGTTGTGACATTTTCATTTCTCTATATATAACTAAACCTAGAATTAGAGTATATAAGATTGCGATGGCCCCTGCCTCCGTAGCACTAAAGGCTCCAAAACGAATTCCTCCAATAATAATTAAGGGTAATAAAATTGCTAGCGATGCGTCTTTTAATGTGAAAAAGAAGTACTTTTTTGTTATTTTTGGTTTCCTTTCAGTTTCAATCTTATGTTTTTTTACATAAAAATGGACATAGATCATAAAAGTAAAACATAATGCTATCCCTGGTAATATTCCTGCTAAAAATAAATCGCCTATCGATACCTTCCCTATATATCCAAACATAATTAAACCTATTGAAGGAGGAATAATCCCAGTAATTAAAGAGGTTGATGCAGTTAGCGCTGCTGAGAAAGACTTGCTGTATCCATTCTCTACCATTTTAGGGACTAATATCTTAGATTGCATGGCGGAGTCAGCGATATTTGATCCTGATAATCCTCCCATTAATGTACTTAGCAGGATATTAACTTGTGCTAATGACCCTGGTAAACGATTCGTTGCCACTTGTGCAAAGTTTAACATTCTAGATGTAATCCCAGTATAGTTCATTAAAATACCCACCGCTAAAAAAAATATTATAGCGAGTAAAGGTACAGATTCCATACTTCCTACCATTCTTTGAATTAATACTATACTTGTAAACGTATCGCTTAAAATGAAATAAAATGACATGCTCACTATCATTGCGAATGCTATAGGTACATTTAATATAAATAGCACAAGCAAAGTGATTAGCATTACTCCCAAAGCCATTATTACACTCCTCCCTGTCCCTTTTTCACTTTAGAAAGATTGTCTATGATTAAATTTTTAGTGAAAAATATGGTCATTAAAACTCCCCCAAGTGGTATAGCGATGTCAATATACTTATAATTAATTCCAATTACAGAAGTTGCCTTACCTGCTGTCTGGGCAGTTAATTCAAATCCAAGATAAATAAAAACATAAATTAACGCATAATAAATTGCAATCGCTCGGACAATTTTACTTAAAGAATACATTCGTGGAGAAAATTTTTTTACAAAAAAGTCGACTTCGATATGCCCTTTTCGTTTCATTGTTGAACTTACACCAATAAATATAAGCCATATAAAAAGTGCAAGTGCTACTTCTTCAGCCCACTGTAGTGGATGGTTGAATATATAACGGGAAATAACATTTGCAATAGTTAAGAAGATAACGCCTAGTAGCGACATCGTGGCCATGATATCATCAAAAACATCTAGAAAACCTTTGATCTTTTTCATTTAAATCCTCCTAAAAAGAACAAACTCTTTTATCAGTAAGAAAGGCATGCCATAATTAACACAGCATGCCTCCCCCTTGACATGAATATTTCTTAATGTAACTATCTATTTTCTAATAAATCTTGTAAAGTATCATATAGACCCGGTGTCCATTCAGGAAACTGATCATAAACATCCTTAACCGATTCTTTAAAAAGCGACGCATCTACTTCATGAACTTCTACGCCCTCTTCTTCAAATTCTGTTAAAATTTCCTCTGTTTGCTCTTCTAACACTTCTTCACCGTAATCCCGTGCTTCTATCCCTGTGTCCATTAAAATTTCAATAATATCGTCGGGAAGGGAGTCTATATAATCAGCTCCTCCCATCCATGCTAGAACAAACCTTTGGTGACCCGTTAATGAAAGGTTTTTCGAAACTTCTTGGGCTTGCACTCCCTGTAATACCGGAAGTGGATTTTCTGCTCCAACAACTAATCCTTGCTGTAACGACGTATATAAATCGTTTAATGGAGTAGGGGTTGGGGAAGCTCCAATTGCTTCAAATGTCTCTATCGCAATTTGAGTATCAGGGACCCGTATTTTCTTTCCCTTTAAATCTTCTGGTGTAAGGACTTTTTCATTTGTCATCAGATGACGCTCTCCATATGCAACATCTGGAATGAGTAATTCAATATTCTCATCTCTTAAATCACTTTTTATTTCCTCAAACCAATCAGTTGTTGTTAAGTAATGAAAATCGTCAAAACTCTCTACGATGTAAGGTGCATCCAAAATACCTGCATCTGGAACGTAATTCATTAAGAATCCATACCCCCCTAGAGTAATAACGTTATTTCCCATTCTTGCTTGTTCAATCACATCCTGTTCTGCTCCTAGTTGTCCACTCGGATAGAGGTTAAATTTAATTCTCCCATCACTTTCCTCTTCAACAAGCTCTTTCCATTTTTCAGCTAAGATACCTACCGGCTCATCTGGTTGGTTATTATAAGCAATATTTATTTCAAACACATCATCATCTGTACTACTTTCAGATGCGTCACTATTTGCACTATCCTCAGATGAACATGCTGATACAATGAACAATAGTAGGAACATGATTGAGCCAAGCCACAATTTATTAAGTTTTCTCATTTTTCTCTCTCCCTTGTATATTTTTTGTAAATAGTTTATAAATTACATTATATTTTCATATTGGATAGTAGTGATAACTCTGATTTGTAAACTTCCGTTTGTTCTAGCGCATAGGCAATTTGATATAAATTACTTTCGTCGAGATGCTTGCCAATAAATTGTATTCCTACAGGTAAACCGCTTTCAGAAGTTCCACCAGGTACAGAAATTGCAGGAGCACCTGTTGTATTACTAGGTCCTGTTAATTTTGCAAATATACGAACATGCTCTTTACTCCCATTAATTTCTACATCTCTTTGTTCAATATCAGTTGGTAATGTTGCTAGAGTTGGCGTCATAATAACGTCTATTTTTTC
>JAPFCO010000117.1 GCA_026169505.1 Pseudogracilibacillus sp. | reverse complement strand
CGTAGCAATTTCAAGAAACTCTTCATTACGTGGATTCAAACCACCAACTGTTTTCTCATCATCCACTAACTGCACAGTTACATTTGTAAAACCTCCATCAACTGATCCATCATCAGAAACATCTTCCTCCATCTTCCAAAATTGATTAGTTTCCAGCAACTGTTGTACTTGTTTTACATCTGAATTGCTAATCGTTGTTTTAAAAATGGGACGATCTTCTGCCATCTTAATATCATCTGACGGCTCCGAATACAATGTAAGGTTCCCGTCGACGTCAAGCGATATAATTGTAGGATAGAAATTTTCAGCGGTGTCAGGACCGGCAATCGAAGAGGAGACGATGATAAATGGTTCATCTGTTGCATAATCTAACATCTGATTACAACTTATCAAAAAAATAGTGGGTAACATTAACAGAGGAAATAATCGGATCTTATTTATCAATATGAAACACCTCCAATATTTTTCACTTGTAAAGTAGTATCTCATTCACTATTATATTATCAGTAATTCCATCTATCACCAAAGCACAAACTATTCATTCCTTCTTAGCTGATTTTTTTAAACATTACGAAATAGATCGATTAGAAGCTTTCGTGAATGAATTTTCAATTTCATACAGTATAATAAATGTTATACTAATAACAGATAGAATGATAGTTGAGGTGCAATGATGAAAAGGATCCTAATAGTAGAAGATGAAGAGAAATTGAGTCGAGTTATTCAATTAGAATTACACTATGAAAATTATGAAACAGAAATAGCAAGCAATGGAAAAGATGCCTTACGTTGTATAGAAGAACAGACGTGGGATTTAGTCTTGCTCGATATTATGATTCCGGAGTTAAGTGGATTAGAAGTGTTGCGCAGAGTGAGGAGGAAAGATAAAGCAACGCCAATTATTTTGCTAACAGCTCGTGATGAAGTGCACGATAAAGTAAGTGGGCTTGACTTAGGTGCCAATGATTATGTAACAAAGCCATTTCAAATTGAAGAATTACTAGCTAGAATACGTGTGCATTTACGTAATAATACGTCACAAGTAACACAAACAGAGAAATTAGAAGTAGGCGAGTTATCTGTTGCTATTGAAACAAGGCAAGTGCTACGACAAGATGTAGAAATCGATTTAACTCCACGCGAATTTGATCTTCTCGTCTATTTAATGAAAAATAAAAACATCGTTCTTACGCGTGAACAAATAATGGAGCAAGTATGGGGATATGATTATTTTGGTGATACGAATGTTGTCGATGTTTATATCCGCTATTTACGTCAAAAGGTAGATAAAACTTTTGATATCCCATATATTCAAACTGTTCGAGGGGTAGGTTATACGATGAAGGATGGTACGTAATGAAGCTAAAAACAAAAATTCAATTGTTTTCTAGTCTTTTTATTTTATTAATTGTTGTCTTAGCTAATGCGTCTATTTATTTCCTGTTTTATAAAATAACGACTGATAATGAAGTCGATCAATTAGTTGGACAGACGAATGCAATTGTTGAGACAATTAAAGAAAATCCTGATCTTCCTAAAAGTGAATTACTACACGCTTTTTTACCTGCAAATGGGATTATTCGAATTGTTGATACAGAAGGGAAAGAACGAACTCCAACCATTACAAAAAATCCTGATTATCGTAATATAGCATTAGAATTCTCACATAAAGAATCTCAAGAAATCATAAGTAATGATGCAGGTGAAAAGATTGCAGTCATTTCCAAACCAGTTATTTGGGAGGATGGGGAAATTGTTACGCTTCAGGTAGGGAATTATTTACTTTCTTTAGAAGAAACGATGCGGACCTTACTGTATGTACTCGTATTTGCATCGCTGATGATTATCATACCAACAGTCATCGCAGGAAATTTATTAAGTAAATTTATTTTAGCCCCAATAAAAAAATTAATGGTAACGATGAAAGAAAACACGAAACAAGGTGAATGGAAAACAATCGATGTAAATGATCGCTCCAAAGATGAAATATATGAAATGGAAACAACGTACAATGAAATGATCAGTCAGTTGAAAGATAACTTTGAGAAACAAGAGTTATTTGTTTCAGATGCCTCTCATGAATTAAAAACGCCGATTGCTATTATAAAAAGCTATGCCCAATTGTTAGAACGCCGTGGTAAAAGCCATCCAGAAGTGTTTAATGAAGCAGTCGAGGCGATTGATTCCGAATCAGATCGAATGCAACAACTGGTGGAACAAATGTTGTTACTAGCAAAGAATAAAGAAGCAGCACCATATGAGGCAATCGAATTAGTTACTCTAGTAGAGAAAATCATTCAGACATTTACAAAAGCATATGATCGGAAAATGATGTTTAATTATGAAGTATCATCCGTCCAAGTGATGGGAAATGTTGATCAAATTGAACAAGTCATCTATATCTTACTTGATAATGCCATTAAATATAGTGAGGGCGATATTCATGTGATGCTATTTGTCCAAGCTCATCTTGTCCAGATCAAAGTGATGGATAAAGGACAAGGTATGCCAGAGGAAGATGAACAGCTCATTTTTAATCGTTTTTATCGTGTGGATAAATCTCGTGCCCGTGCATCTGGTGGGACTGGATTAGGTTTATCCATTGCAAAAACAATTACAGAGCTACATGAAGGTACTCTTTCGGTAAAGAGTATCCAAGGAGAAGGTTCGACTTTCACAATGGAATTACCATTAAAGTAAGTCATTTGAATCAATTTCTAATCAAATTCTAATCTTACTCACCATATCTTATCATTTCGATTAGTTATGATGTAGATAAGATGAAACGAGGGGGACTTAAACATGTTGAAAAAAATTTGGATGACAATAGGGGTAATCGGGGTTGTTACTGTGTTAGGATTTGGCGTGTATCATTCGAATGCATCACAAGCGGATCCGACACTAACTCCTGAAAATATAAAAGAACTAGTGCAGGCACAATATCCAGGAACCATTACTGAATTACAATTAGATAAGGACGCTAATGGTTCAGTTTATGAAGTGGAAGTTACCAATGATGGTGTTGAATATGAACTAAAAATTGATGGACAGTCGGGCGAAGTTATTAACTTAAAAGAAAAGTTAGTAGCTGCGAAAGAAAGAGCGGGAACGAAAGAGGTAATTGATTTAAAGGAAAAAGAAAAAGAACAAAAGGAAGAAGAAAAGCAAGCTGCTAAAGAAAAAGAGGAGCAAGAGAAACAAGCGAAAGAAAAGGAAGAGAAGGAAAAGCAAGAAAAAGCGAAAGCTGATGAACAAGCACAGCAAAAAACGCAAGTGAAAAAAAATGAATCATCCGCAAACGAAGGTAACAAACAACAAGAAGAAGAGACGAAATCAACCAATACCGTTATTGATGTAAATAAAGCAATTGATATTGCACTTGCAAAGTTTCCTGGAACCGTAGATGAAGTAGAATTAGATGAAGAGGATGGTCGATTGGTTTACGAAATTGAAATCGAAGGAAATGGTGAAGAAGCGGAATTTGAAATTGACGCATACACAGGTGAAATCATCGTCATTGAAATTGAAGAAGATTAATCAAAAAGGGGTGAAGTGCATTGTAGCACTTCATCCCTTTTTTATGTAGATAAGTGAGTCAATTTCATTATTGCCTAAATCAGCTACGTCGCATTGTAGTAGTGCGGTGATAAATCCGTATGATGAAATTGACTAAAGTATAAAACTTTTGGCTAAGATCTGATTTATTTCAAATACAGGAAAAAACAGAACAGAACTACTGTTCCTGTTTTGTTTATATAGTATAATGGTGTTAGAATCTCACCAAGATGCTCATCCACTACGTAGAGGGGTGTGTTATAATGGGTGTAATAAAATGGAACGAGATAGAAAATGTGTCATCAAATTTGTTAGTGAAACAGAAAAAACAAGAGTATATGGTACATGATCGGTTGTTTAAAGAATTAATAGGGGTATTTTTTGAGGAGTTTTTGGAAGCGTTTTTTTCGGATGTTCATGCTCAAATTGATTTTCAAAAAATCACACCACTTTCGGAAGAGATTTTTGCAGATTTGTATGATGGGAATAAAAAAGTACTTGATTTAGTTGTAGAGGTAAAGTGGAAAGACACCGATTCTGTGATTGTTATTCATGTTGAGCCACAAAGCACTAAGCAAGTGGATTTCCAGCAACGGATGTTTCGTTATTTTAGTTTGCTCTATAATAAATTGGGGAAACCTATTATTCCTATTGCTGTTTTTAGTTATGAAGAAGCCTGGGAAGAAAATGAGTTCACGATGCGATTTGCCGATTTGAAGGTTTTGCATTTTCATTATTTGACGCTACATATAAAGAAGCGAAATTGGCGATTATTTATGAAAAAGGAACATCCAATTTCCGCTGCTCTTATGAGCAAGATGGGATATTCTGAAGCGGAAAAGGTACAGGTGAAGTTAGAGTTTTTTAAAATATTGACAAGGTTACAATTAGATATGGAAAAACGCGATTTTTTAATCGGCTTTTTTGAATCATATTTAAAGTTAAATGAAGCAGAGGAGGAGATTTTCGTGAAGGAAGCAAAGCGATTAGATAATGCAGATGAAATAATGGAATTGCCAATTTCGTATGTAGAAAAAGGCAAAGCGCTAGGTAGAGCAGAAGGTAGAGAAGAACAGAAAAGAGAATTTGCACTTTCTTTATTAAAAGACGGATTCAGTGTGGAAAAAGTTACAGAATTAACGAAATTGAGTGCTCGGGAAGTTGAGAAAGTACGTGATTTGCAATAGAAGAATCTTACTGTGTACTCTTTAATTATTCTGGTAGGCATTAAGGTAGTGATGTCTGAATAAGGATTTATGAAATAATGAATGGGAAAGCAGTACTACTAGGAGGAAGGCGCTGAAAATTCCATTTTTCAAGATGAAAAGGGTAGCTTACTAAGCACACCCTTTTCCACAAAATTTTTATAGAGCAAAAGCCAATTTTTCTAATTTTTCTTTTGCTTACGAATGGCTCGTAAAGGTTCATCTCTTTCTAATAAAACGAGTAAACCAGGTAAGAGAACTCCTCGAATGAGAAACGTATCCATCAAAATTCCGATGGCCACAATGAATCCAAAGGTTGATAGTACTTCAACTGGTTGTGTCATTAGCACAGCGAATGTTGCTGCAAGAATGATACCCGCCGATGAAATAACTCCACCAGTATGGGATACGGCGTTCGCGACAGCTTGTTTGACAGGATGATGCTTTTTCTCTTCTAGGTACCGGGAGACTAAAAAGATATTATAATCGATTCCAAGAGCTACGAGAAAGACGAAAGCATAGACAGGAACCCGGTTACTAATCGAATGAACATCAAAGAACAAACTAGTTAAAAATGTTCCAATTCCTAAAGCGGCTAAGAATGAAAATAAAATGGTTCCCATCATCAAAGTCGAAATTTTAACGGAACGAGTTAAGAAGATTAACATCATAAAGATAAGGACCGTTTCCGCTAGAACGATGACAACTATGTCTCGTTTATTCACATTTCGATTATCAACAGATGCAGCTGTTTCTCCAGCAAAAAATAATTCTCCTTTTACTTCTGCATCCGAAATCATCTCTTTCTCTTCTTTCATAAGTGTTTCTAATGCATCCATTGTGTTCACATCATATGGGTCCTCTGAAAAAGTAAGATCATATTGAATAACATCCTCATTGTCTGTATGATTGGACACTCTTACTGTATCAACTAATGTATGATCTGAAAGGACATTTGTAAGTTTTTGTTGTTCTTCTTCAGATACAGTCTCAGCAGCTTCAAAAACTACCGTCGTTGTAGCGAGGGTTCCTTTACTAAACTTATCCTCCAAAACTTCATAGCCTACGCGTGAAGGCATATCATCTGGGAATGACTTCATCGTGTTATATTCATACGATATATTAAATATATTACTTGCTGAAAGGAGTAAGAATAGAAAAATGATAACGACAGATAATATTGGCTTTTTTGTTACAAAACGTCCTACATTACTCCAAAGAGAGGACGCCTTAACCTCGCTATCTCCCACTTGTGGAATTCGCGGCCAAAAGGATTTTCTCCCAAATGCCGTAAATAAAGCCGGTAACAATGTGACAGATGATAGTATGACGACGAACACTGCGACACTAAAAGTAGGAGCAAAATTTTTATAATCACCAAAGGTAGCCATAAATAAGATGAGCATTGCGAGTAAAATAGTTGATCCAGAATAGAAAATTGGAATGCCAATTTCCCGCATTGCAGCTTGCATTGCAATATATTTATCATCTGATTTTTTCAATTCCTCCCGGAAGCGGGAGAAGATGAATAAGGAGTAGTCGATGACGACCGCAAATAATAAAATCATCATGATCGATAGCGATTGACTAGCAAGTTCAACCCCATTCAAGCCTAGAACACCTAACAAGCGATCAGCTACAGCATAAACGAATACAGCACCTAATAATGGAATCAATGCTAATAGTGGTGAGCGATACGTAATAATAAGTAAAACTAAGATGATTCCAACCGTAGAAAATAGTAGTACTAGGTCGGCACGTGAAAACAAGTCTGTCGCATCGACTGCGATGCCTGCTGGGCCTGTGACATGTATAGTAAGGGAAGGATATTCATCGACGATTGGATTGATTGTATCTAATCCTTCATTAATTTCCTTTGATGTAATAGCTTCCTCAAATAAAATTGGTAAAAATAACGCTTCTTTATCTTCTGAAATAAAGGCCTCGATTGCTTCGTCAGGTAATTGATGAATTGGGATGACACTTTTCATATATGGGACATCTGTTGCAGATAATGTTTCAGTTATTTCGCTTATGTCATTTAGATTGACGTTGGCTTCATTTGTTTCGAAAACAAAAATAGCTGGGATGCCGTCATCATCTTCAAAATACTCATCGACCTTCTTGCCTGCTACAATCGATGGGCTATCATCAGGGTATAACTGTGAAACATTGTTGACTGCATATTCTTTAGAACTTGGTGCGATAACAGATAAAATAATCGCTAATAATATCCAAATTGTAATCGTAAGCCAAGCGCCTTTCTTCGTCGCAATTTTATCGGTAATAAAATGAATGAATTGATGCATCAGTAAAAACTCCCTTCTAGTTATTTTTGTTGAAACCAATGATAAAATTCAGTCGCATCACTGGCTAGTATATATTCCATAACAGTTTCCTGAATTGGATTAGCTCTGGACGTTATTGTAATGGACGCAAGACCTAATTTACGTTCCATCCATGATTGATCAATCACTAAAGCATCGATTTTTTTCCGTTTCGTCAACATTATTTTGGTAGAAAATGTTCCTGTTTGCATTTGAACAAGTTGTTCTGTCCATATGTAGCGTTGTTGCTTTGTTTTCATTACTCGCTTCAGTATAAGATATAGCGCATAAAGGATTGGAATAAACCAAAATTCTGGCCAAAAGAAAAAGATTAGAAACGTCCCAATGACGAGTATATAACTAGGTTGAATTAATTCGATAAAATAAGCTTGCTCTGGCAAAGTAGTCATATCCTCATTTACTTTATATGGCGGCAGAATTTCTTCAATCAATTGTTTTCCATATTGTTCATGGATAAATGGAAATAAAATATCGGTTTCAAGCGTATTATCTAATAGCTGATCATTGACAGTGATAAGTTTGACGGTAACGATTCTAAACAACCTGCGTGTCATTGGTTTTTCAATCATTACACCATTAATTTTATTTCGAGGAATCGTAAAAAATGTTGTATTTATAATGCCTTTAGAAATGTAAATATGATCCTCATCTGATGTTACTTGATATTTACCAACCCGGAAGAACATAAATAAAACACCAGAGCTTATTGATAACATGATTGCAATGGCAATGATGATTGTAAGGACGAGCCAAGATTGCGTCATGAATTGAACAAACTGATTCGTGTACGATTCAATGGAAAAAATGTCATCAATTTTTAAATAGATTGATAGAATCACCGGCAAAATAGCGACGATATAAAGGGAAGTAAAGGCAATCATGATGATTTCTTTCCATGTCATTTTATAATGGAGCGTAACAGGTTTTTTTTCAAGATGTTGATCTTCCTTACCATCGATATTTTCTAGTAATGCTTGAATTCGTCTAGCCTCTTCTAATGGAATCATTTCAAAGTTGATCGCTGAATCAGCTGAGCTCGTTCCTGCTTGTAAAGCGAGTGATGTTGTTTTAAAAAAACGATGAAAAAAAGTTGTTTGCTGTTGTACATGTTGAATTTTACGTAATGCAATATAGCGCTTTTTCCTATGAAGTCGGCCTTCATTCAGATGGATGACTTGCTCTGTTGCAATATACGTATTGTTTTTCCAACGAAAGAAAACAGAAATGAATTCATAAAGTATCAATAAAATTGGAATCAGTATTCCTAATTTTGCCCAAACATGATCATATCGTAATAAAAGTAAGCCGAAAATGATGACTGGAAATGTAAAGCCTTTTATTAACTTTCCAATTTGATACAATATCCACATCGGATGCTGTCGTCGTGGCTTATTCATTTGTCTCATCCATTTTGATTTTAGGGTTTAATTTGGCATAGTAGACAATTTGCTCGCGTACTCTTTTCGCATCATCTTCTGGAATCGCCGGGATTTCCATTGTAGATGTGATCGTTCCAATAGTCATTTTAGCTAAATCAAAGCGACGTAGAATTGGTCCTTGATTTGTATTCACATATTCAATTCGAGACATTGGAATAATTGTGTGGGATGTGTGAAAAATTCCATGGCGGATTTGCACATAATCCATGTTAATACTATAACACCAAGTTTTTTGTAATAGAATAGAGTGAAGACTTAATCTATAAACTGTTTGTAAGATAATGATGCCAATCGTAATTAATAATAATATGCGAATCCAATCAAACCAATGATAATAATGTG
>JAPFCO010000069.1 GCA_026169505.1 Pseudogracilibacillus sp. | reverse complement strand
ACTTTCCCATGTGGGACTATTAGAAACGAGACAAGGTAGTGGGACAGTAGTTACATCGTCAAGCATGTTTGGTGCGGTTGTAACGAAGCATATGGAACAAAGCACTTTACTACAAATATTAGAGGTCCGTAAAGCACTTGAAAGTGAAGCGGCGTATTTAGCAGCACAAAGGCGCTCGCAGCAAGAAATAGAAAAAATGGAGCATTATATTAACGTCTGTGAAACAGCATTTCATGAAAACGATTTAAAAAAATTTTTAGAAGCAGATGTAGCCTTACACCAAGTAATTGTAGAAGCTTCACATAATAGTTTGCTTATCGACTTATATGCAACATTAAATGATTCTTTATATTATTCAATTGATCGAAATATAGAAGACCTTAATCAAAACACAAAGGAACAACATATTCATCATCAGTTATTTCTAGCAATCAAAAATCAACAACCGGAAAAAGCCGGTAATTTTGTAAAAAGGTACTTATCAGATATGAAAGAAATGATTGACAAAACAACGGGGGTATAAACATGTCGTTACATAATGAAAAAATAGAGTCACGTAGAAAAGGGGCGACATTACTTTTAATAGGTATATTAATAATTAGTGCTAACTTACGTGCGCCACTGACTTCGGTAGGGGCATTAGTTCCGGTAATTCGTGATAGTTTAGAAATTTCAAATTCGTTGATAGGTACGATTACGACATTACCATTACTTGCTTTTGCATTAATATCGCCATTTGCACCTAAAATGGCACATAAATTTGGGATGGAACGAACGATTTTTATATCGATGATCATATTATTAGTTGGAATATTGCTTCGTTCTGTAACAGGTATTAGTACGTTATTTATAGGGACGGCTTTAATTGGGATAGCAATTTCTTTTGGTAATGTTTTACTTCCAGGACTAGTTAAAATGAATTTTCCATTTCGGGTTGGAGCGGTAACAGGTCTATACGCTGTCTTTATGAATATATTTGGTGCGCTCGCTTCCGGAGTGAGTGTTCCAATAGCAAAGATAGATTTTTTTGGTTGGCAAGGAGCATTAGTAGTTTGGGGAATTGTAGCAGTTATTGCTTTAATTGTTTGGTCTTTTCAAATGAAAAAGCCAGCAAATATGCCGGAAAGCGATGTAGATAACAAGCAGAAAAAGGCAAATATGTGGGGTTCGTTTACAGCGTGGCATGTAACATTTTTTATGGGATTACAATCCTTAATGTACTATACAATATTGACGTGGTTACCAGACATCGTACAAACGAGTGGTTATTCGGCAGATAAAGCTGGTTGGCTACTATCCCTAATGTTATTTTCACTCATACCAATGACATTTATTATCCCAATCATTGCCAGTAAAATGGAAAATCAAAAATTACTAGGTGGATTAACTGGTCTTGTCTTTCTGCTAGGTGTGCTTGGTTTGATGACTGGTCAAATATACATTATGATAATAGCTGTTATTTTAATAGGTATTGGATGTGGCAGTGGATTCAGTTTGTCGATGATGTTTTTTACGTTACGTACGAAAGATGGGATGGAAGCATCCGATTTATCTGGCATGGCGCAGTCCTTTGGTTATTTACTCGCTGCTTTAGGACCAGTTCTTATTGGAGTTTTACAAGATGTATTTAATAGTTGGACAATGCCGTTTCTATTATTACTCGTCAGTGCAATCATTATCTGTATTGTTGGTATCCTTGCGGGGCGAAAAGTGATCATACATCATGTGTGATAGGATAAAAAGAAGCATCCTTCCATTCAAATAATACAGAAGTAACTTTATGTTAAACCCTTACCTAATTTTAGGACAGGGTTTAACATGTTTAAATATAAAAAATATTGTTGGCATTTGATCATAGACATATATTATTTTGAATGCTTTCAGTTAAACCATTGGTGCATTCATATAATAAAGGAATTGTTAATACGTGGTCTTTTTTAACAAACTATTTGGACAACTCCTTTGCTTTTTTAATCCCCCAACGTTACCATTAATGTAGGGTAATAGAAGAGTGAAAAAATATTACTAGCATATACAATAGTAACTAACCTGAGGTGAATAAATGAAAGCGTTAACAGAAGGAGTTTTAGAAAACTTATTACAAGAAGTATCCAAGGTTGTCATTGGAAGAGATAAAGAATTAAAATTTTTATTTACAGCAATGTTAACGGAAGGCCATGTTTTAATAGAAGACGTACCAGGAACAGGGAAAACTACGATGGCGAAAGCATTTTCAAAGGGATTAGATTGTTCGTTTACCCGGATTCAATGTACACCAGACCTATTACCAGCAGATGTCGTTGGAGGATCCATTTATAGTCCGAAAACGAATGAATTTTATTTTCGAAAGGGACCTGTGTTCACCAATGTATTATTAGTAGATGAAATCAACCGAACATTACCCCGAACGCAATCTAGCTTATTGGAGTGTATGGAAGAAAGACAAGTAACAATTGATGGGGAAACGTACCCATTATCACGTCCGTTTATTGTCCTTGCCACACAGAATTCTATTGAAATGGATGGAACATTTTCACTACCAGAAGCGCAATTGGACCGCTTTTTAATGCGAATAAATTTAGGGTATCCATCACCAGAAGAAGAAGAACTGATGTTAGAGCAAGTGGGAGACTTTATTCCTTTTGAAGCAATAGAAAGTAAGGTTGATCCAAATCAAATTCAAACGCTTCAAGCACAATGTAAAGAAGTACATGTTCACCCGCAAATTCGGAAATATATTACTGATTTGGCTGGTGAAACACGTAAAAACCCGTTGATAGCGATGGGAGTAAGTCCTCGGGCAAGTAAGGCGTTATATAAAACAGTAAAAACATGGGCATTTCTAAACGGACGCGATTATGCCATTCCAGATGATGTGAAAGACATGATCCAGCCTGTTTGGAATCATCGAATAATCTTAAAAACAGAGGCTCTTATCAATGATATGAAGTCTGAAGAAATTTTAGAAGAAATCAAACAGAGCGTCCCAACACCTAAAGAACAGGTCGTTCGTGCATGACAGATCGGTCACGGCAAGATAAAGTGGAAGAGAATGAACAGTTCCGGGCACCTCAAACAAGTATTTTATTTGAAAAATATGCTATCTGGGTTCTTTTGGCTGGTTTAGTCATCGCAATATGGTATCGATTTGCTCCCTTGATTATTGTAAGTACATTTTTACTATTTCTTACGGTAATGATTAGGCTTTGGCGAAGAAAATCGTTAGCCCATATGGAGCTCAAATTAGAACTCTCTAAATCTCGGATATTTGCAAATCAGGATTTTCATCTTGACGCCTCTCTGCGTAATAACAAATGGTTGCCACTTCCTTGGGTGGAGTGGGAGTTCCCTGAAAACAAGGGAATTGTTCTAGGAGATGATGAAACAGATACATATCTGATGCGATTTTTATGGTTACTGTGGTATCAGCAAGTACACTGGACCATACATGGACGTGCACAAAAGCGGGGAGTACGAGATATCGGACGAGTTCGATTACGTTCAGGAGATGGCTTTCGGTTTAGTGAAGTAGAACAAGACTATGATTTAAATGGGAAACTTTATGTATATCCAGCAGTGCTTCCAGTTTCAATCCCTACTTTTCGCCCTTCGATGCAATGGGGAATGAAAGGGAAACAGGGTGGATTTTTAGAGGATCCTTTGTTAGTGAATGGTATCAGGGAGTATCAAGATGGGGATGAGGTACGGCGGTTTAATTGGAGAGCGAGCGCACGT
>JAPFCO010000111.1 GCA_026169505.1 Pseudogracilibacillus sp. | reverse complement strand
CTAAAAACACTCTTTTGAGGTGTACAGCCCACATCCGAAAAGAGTGTTTTTCTATGTCAATTCTTCAGTAAACAACAAAGTATTTAATAATATGAGTCCATTTCATCATTGTCTAAATCGGCTACGTCACTATAACCTGTGGTTGGAAACAATTCAATTACAGGTTGTAGTAGTGTAGCGATACATCCGTATGATGAAACAGACTGAAAATAAGCATATGAAACTTATATTGCGGATATAATAACCAACCAACTGATTGCATAGCTGTTGTTACAATTAAATGGGAACATACATGATCTTCATAAGTTGTAAAAAGCTAAAGGAAAGTTGCAAGAAGTTCTTTTTCATTAAAAAGGAATATTATTGTATGATGCTCCTTGGGGAATGGATTTATTACTTCTGAATAGCGATGGAAATGTTTGTCTTTCTTCATTGAATACTAGGCGATTGCTGGAAGGGAGGTACCAATTATCTCTTCTAGGTTTTCTTTACCTAGTACTTCTACTGTTCTAGCGTTTTCCCTAAAATCCGTGTTAAGGGAAGCAGAGGCAGTATTTATTAAACCTGTACAAGTTGGGGTGGGGATATTCAACATAGTCCCTAATGACTCCAACAATACTAAACCTTCTGGAACATCTTCTGTTATAAATCGGGAGTCAGCTACAAATGGGCCTTCTGGTGAATTGTTCAAGGCATACTTTTGAAATGCTTCTTTACTATCTATGTTCAAGTCTTCAAAATTACGAAATCTGCAAGCATCCACATAGGATTTTCTTGTAGCACCTATTTGCTCAAGTACATCCATTTTTTCCTTATCAAGACTTTCAACTATATTCCAAACATGAGGCGTAAATACTTCTTTATACATCCAGTAGTTCCCCTCTGAATATTCAATTCTTGGAATACTCATAATACCACCAATTGTATGGACAATTAGGTTTGGATTATGAAGCGCTGCTTCGATTACTGATTCAAGATAAACAAAATTATATTGAAGTTGATCCAGTTTCTCTTGAATGAAGGCCGGATCATTCTTTGTAAAAATAGCAACTGGATTTCTCACATTCCTGAATAACACTTTTACTTTCCCCGGTTCCATAATTCTGCAATCAATTGGTGAGCTTTGCGCCTCAACTATTGTCAGATCAAGATCCTTGTTATGCTTTAGAAAATAAGCTGTGGATAAATATCCGGGCTCAAGGAGAACAATTTGATCATCTGACATAAACGGTAAAATCCTTTCAATCACTTGCTCATGATAATTCGTCTGGACATAAATAATAACCATCTCTGCGTCTTTTACAGCGCTCTCAACATCAGTTGTCACTTCATCTAGATAGACAGTCTTCTCTATAGAAGCCTCTTTAATTGTCACCTTACCTTTATTTTCCTTAAGGTATTCAAAATGTTCATTATGCAAACCTTTTGATGTCTTCAGTATTTTTACAAAGTGACCTTTCTCTTTCAAGTCTGCCGCGATTGTAGTTCCACCATGACCTGCTCCAACTACTGTGATTCTCATTATTTTTATCCTCCTACTATTTAACGATTGATGTCATCCATCTGTTTCCTACATATAAATGGGATAGTTATCTTTTTCACACGCAATAAAACAGGAATGTATATTCGTATCGTCTTCTCTACCATACCACTATAAGATTGTAATACCAGCTGCAGAAGGAGCACTATATATTGTCATATAGGAAACATCTGTTGAAAAAGATGCTTTTTCAATAGATGCAAAACAACTTATAAAAGACATGGGAAGCTCTAAAAAATGCTTGTTTTGCCTTAAAAGTTCATATTACTAGCTTTATTTTTAGTTCAGTGTTATATTTAGAGTAGAATTATTTTTGTTCGGTGTAAAGAAATTGTATGAATTTTAGCGTTTAGCTTTAATCAACACTTTGGACAGGGATAGTAATACATTGTGCATATAGCACTAGGAGGAAACAATAATGGAACAAGGTACAGTAAAATGGT
>JAPFCO010000504.1 GCA_026169505.1 Pseudogracilibacillus sp. | reverse complement strand
TTTTGCATCTGATCCATTATTCGATGCTTATAGTTCACAAGGTGCTTGGATGCAATCAATGAGCCTTTGTGTTCCAGCTGATGTTTTAAACGGTTTGTCAGGAGATTTATCGGGACCGGAAATGTTCTCTCCATTAGATGCGCAGGAAGATCAACAACTTGGTGGCGTTATTATGCTGTTTTTACAAGAACTTATTTATGGAGTAGTTTTAGCAACGATATTCTTCGGTTGGTTTTCAAAGAAGAGTATGGAAATAGATCCTTTACCGAACTCTTAATACCTGGTTAACATTTTAAAGCTACGTATATCTGCCGAGGGGAAAATGATAGTATGCAATTTTGGCCATTTTTAAGCACATTACTTATCGTATTAAGTGCTATCTTAGTTGCGGTCGGTTGGATTCTGATTGTGAAAGGACATAAGGAAAAGCATAAGAAGACGATGGTAGCTGCGGCAATAAGTGCTTTATTGTTTTTAATTATTTATGTATCGAGGACAGTGTTTGTTGGAAATACAAGTTTTGGTGGTCCAGAAGATATTAAGATATATTATACAATATTTCTTGTATTTCATATTATACTGTCGGTTACTGGAGCGATTTTTGGTATTGTTACTTTAAGATTGGCATTTAAGGGAAACTTTGTAAAACATAAAAAAATCGGTCCAATTACTAGTATATTATGGTTTTTCACAGCAATTACTGGTGTGATGGTTTATTTGTTTCTTTACGTTATTTATACAGGTGGAGAAACGACAAGTATGATAAAAGCAATTTTAGGATTTTAAAAAAAGTGAGAAACGCATCTAGCGCTTCTCACTTTTTTATGATTATGGATTAATAATTGCAATGAAGGGTATGTAAATAAGAAAGTTAGCGAATATAGTTACATTTCATCGTTAAAAACTTTCAGCTATACGTATATATATACAATATACGACTACCTATTTTGTTATACTTGCAATAATTGTCCATTTCATATTTACTGTGTTATCTTTTCTAAATCACCATTTAATGTTGTTACGATTTTATTAACGCGTTCAACTAAGTTTTTTGGGAAGTTTTCATCTTCACCATATTCGACTCCGAATGGGTAATAGTGTTTACCTAGAAGGGGAGTTTTAAGCTTAATAACAGCTGTTTTTGTATCTACATCACCTTCTAATGCCTCACCTAGAATACGGATATAGTATGTAACATTTTTTTCTTGGGAATTAATCTTGTAATCATAAGTTACACGATCATAATCCCACGATTCACCTAGAATAAAGGCATGTTGACCCATGATTCTGTTTAATGCAAGGATATCAACGACTTTATTATCAATACCTGTATTTTCAATTTTCATTTTATCCACCTCATGTAATTAATCTCATTAAACTAATCATAGTAGAAATAGACTAAACTTGCAATAAAAAATACTATTGGTTCGTTATCTTTGGCTGAAATTCACATAATGTTCATCATTTATATTGAAATAGGATTCAAATAAGACTATCTTTACAATATTGGAGGTAATTATGCGAAAGGTTCTATTGATCTTAATTTTATTTTTATTCATTGGTTTTGGCTTTTATTATGTACAAGATTATATCGATATATCTCCCGAAGAACTGACTGAAAAAATAAATGTGCCTCAGTTAAAATCAAATCAATCACAGAAAGACAAAACAGGGCTATTACATGGCGATCTATTCAGTATGATGGGAGAGAGTCGACAACACCTTGAAAAGCAACAAGGAGAGCCAATAAGGAAGGATAGGACGCCATACGGTTATACGTGGTGGGTATACACGGATGAAACGTCTAATTATATATTATATGGCATCGACCAGGATGAAGTAGTAGCTGTTTTTGCAACAGGTGAAGATATTTCTAGTGATCCACTTCAAATTGGTGATAACTATGAGGATGTTGAACAGAATTTTCATTTTGAAGATAGGATTACGTATCAAACCGGGTTATCATTTTATACATTTATTTTAAATGATACAGATATACAAACGAATCCACTTATTAAATTAGCAGATGATTTATTTATTATTTCTTATTTTGATACAGTCACAGATACGTTATCGGCAGTAAGGATTATGTCAGGAGATACGCTTGTAAAACAACGTTTTTATGAAATGGAGTATCGAGGATCCTTGCCGGAAGAAGAGGAATTATCTGATAAAGACTGGCATGAGATTGAACAAGGTATGAAACAACAAATATTTGATTTAACGAATATTTATCGTCATCGTTTTGCTGTTTCTCCATTAAAATTGGATGAGCAGGTGTCTGAAGTTGCTTTGTTACATAGTGAAGATATGTATGAGAATAACTACTTTTCTCATACTAGCCAAGATGGAAATGGATTGAAAGAAAGACTTGAAGCACAAGATGTCTATTATTTATCAGCAGGTGAAAACATTGCGGCACAGCATACAGATGCTCCAGCAGCAATGGAAGGATGGTTAAATAGTGAAGGGCATCGAGATGCATTGTTGTATGAGGATTATAATTATTTAGGTGTTGGAGTATATCGTCTATATTATACACAGAACTTTATATTAAAACCATAATATATTTTAAGGTAAGAATTTGCAGTTACCTCTGAGATTGTGGACTGAGCTGATTAAGATTTACTTCATTTTAACTGTACGATATACTGTACGATATTTAGAGGGTTATGCTTATTTCTTGTGGACATGTTAAAAATTAACCATTTGCATTCCAATTGAAGCGTGGTAAAATAGTGCTATGGAGGTGGATCCATTTTGATAGTAACAATGGAACATATAAATATGCTAGATAAAGCGGATGAACTTTCTCAATTAATTTTGCAATCGGAAGTGATGCACGAATATCGTGTAGCTAGTAACGCATTGGAAAATGATGAAGAAGCACAAAGTTTAATCAAAGCTTTCACACATATAAAGGAACATTACGATGATGTGCAACGGTTTGGTCATTATCATCCAGATTTTCGTGAAATCATGCAAAATGTTAGAAGTACGAAGCGAAAAATGGATATGAATCATTTTGTAGCATCATTTAAGCTTGCAGAACGTAATTTACAACGGTTTTTAGACGACGTAAGTGAATGTATAGCCCGCAGTGTTAGTGAGCAAGTAATGGTACCAAAAGAAGGTTTAGCATTAACGGATGGTGGCTGCGCTTCTGGTAGTTGTGGAACTGGTGGTAGTTGTGGCTGTAAAGCATCATAAAGTTACATATTTCAACGTTTTAAAATTTTACATTTGATTGGGAGTAAAAAGATGCAAATAAAGCGACAGGGTATTCTTGTATGGTTTCAACATAGAAAAAACATTAAACATATTAGGCGATATGGTAATTTACTATATGTTTCTAAAAGGTTGCGATATGCTGTTGTGTATGTAGACCAAATCGATGTAGATACAATTGTAGCGGATCTGTCGAAACTATCGTTCATTACTAAAGTGGATGTATCTTATAAGCCATTTTTAAAAATAGACTTTGACAATGCATTGCCGGATGAGGCAAAAGTGTATGATTATAAAATGGGACTTTAACCTTTGTAGATTATTCTACTAAGGTTTTTTTACTGTTTGTTGACAATCATTGCATGTAAATTCATTTGGTTTATTCGTATATATTGCTATATTTCTATTTATTTTTTAAAATAGGAGATATCCTATATACAGAGGTGTTACATGCGAATAATAGCGGGGGATTTAAAAGGACGTAATATTAAAGCGGTTCCAGGCAAAGAAACACGGCCAACTAGTGACAAAATTAAAGAAGCAATCTTTCATAAACTAGGACCATATTTTTCAAAAGGAAGTTGCTTGGACTTATTTGCTGGTAGTGGTTCACTAGGCATAGAAGCAATTAGCCGTGGGATGAATAAGGTTGTTTTTATTGAAAAAGCAAAGCAAGCTGTACAAATTATTCATCATAATATAAATCAATTATCTATTAAGGAGCAATGTGAAGTGTATCGTATAGACGCACTTCGAGCGTTACCTATGTTAGCGAAGCAAGCGGAACGATACGACCTTATCTTAGTTGACCCTCCGTATGAAAAAGTTTCATACGAAAAAACCTTGCAAGCAATTCAGGAGCATGATTTGTTGAGTCAGGTAGGAAAGGTATATGTTGAATATGGTCCAAATGAAGTGATCATTTATGACACAGATTATTTCTCCATGTATTATGAGAAAAAGTATAGTAGTACAACAGCGGTGATGATTTTAGAAAAAGTAGCATAGAGCTGACTGAAGGAAAATTTGATAGGGGGAAATATTAGTGGAAAAGAAATTAGCAATTTGTCCCGGTAGTTTTGATCCAATTACGAACGGGCATTTAGACATTATTCGACGAGGGGCAACGATATTTGATGATGTGATTGTTGCAATAGCTAACAACACAGCGAAAGCACCGTTATTTTCAGTTGAAGAACGAATTTATTTAATTGAAGAAGCAACAAAAGATATCCCTAATGTGACGGTAGATGTTTCAGAAGGATTATTAGTTGATTATGCGAGTCAACAGAATGCACATGCAATACTACGTGGATTACGGGCTGTTAGTGACTTTGAATATGAAATGCAAATTACGTCAATGAATAAAAAGCTAGAGCCACATATTGAAACCTTTTTTATGATGACAAATAATCAATATTCATTTTTAAGCTCTAGCATCGTAAAAGAAGTTGCCCAGTATGATGGAAATATCGCTAGTTTAGTGCCTAAAGTCGTAGAAGAGGCTTTATTAGAGAAATTCAAAAAATAAATAAAACTAATTTTTTTTCATTTGCAATAGTAAAATACATAAAGCAATAAGTATAGAAAGTATTGTAAATATGGGTCCGTATGTAAATATAAAATCGATCATAGGATATGAATTGGATTCAGGAAAAGAAATCGTTTGAAAATCAGCTTTTTTTGATGATGGATAAAAAAATGGATACAATGCAACAGTTAATATACAAGCAACTGTTGCATGTAAAATACGAGCAAAGAAATAAGGGTAGAAGCGGATGTCAGTGTTAGCAATAATGCTAGCTACTTGTGCTTGGACAGAGAATCCGTTAAAGCCTAATAAAAAGCTAATAACGGCAAGTTGGACAAGAAGCGAGACGTTGTCTAAGTTTGCTATCATTTCAGCACCGATTGAAATTTCAAATAGACCAGTCGACAATGGTTGTATAATATCACTAGGCACATGGAACATTTGTAAAATTGGTCGTAATACCGTATGTAAAATTTCAAATAGTTTTAATTCATGTAATAAAGTAGTGAAAACTGAAAAGAAGATAATAAATCCACCGATCATTAATAGTGTTTGTACCGAAGAAATAACAGCATCACCAATGATTTGACCAAATGGGCGCTCACTTTTCATTCTAGTATGATGCATTTTTTGAAATGCACGGTATAAGATAGGTTTGTTATATTTTGTACGCTTCGACTGATGATCATCTTCCTTTCGATAATAACGCATCGTGATTCCAACGATTAAATTACCAATATAATGACAGACTGCTATGAGAGCGCCTAATGATGCATCATAAAAAAATCCAACAGCAATTGCACCAAAAATAAATAATGGACTAGATGAATTTGTAAAAGAAATAAGTCTTTCCGCCTCTGTACGTGTAATTTCATTATTTGTCCTCAATAATGCAGTGATTTTTGCCCCTGAAGGATATCCACTTGCCATTCCGACAATCCAAGCAAAACTACCGACTCCTGGTACATTAAAAATAGGTCGCATAATTGGCTGAAAAATGATTCCAATGAATTGTACGACA
>JAPFCO010000498.1 GCA_026169505.1 Pseudogracilibacillus sp. | reverse complement strand
CCTCTACCTAAGTTCCCGTAACCAATAATACCTACCCTTATCTTTTTCGTCATTTATTATCCCACCTATAAAATTCAATTATATGCCCTTTTATCGTATCGTTTTTAATGAAAAAGTGCAATGCTCACTCATAATATTTACGACTTCAAGCCACACTATTAAAAACTTTCATAAACAACTCCTATTCCTATAAGGAGGGATAAATAATGGCAGGAAAACCAAAAGGACCCAAACAGCAAGACAAACCTAATCTACCCCAAAGCCCGAAACAACCTTATGGCGAAGCATTAAGTGGAAACCATCAAGACAAAATAAAACAACAAGATCGTCAAAAGAACCGTGCCGGGAAAGGGATGTAATAATACAGTATGCAAATCAACAAGCCCCATTAATAATGTGGGGCTTGTTATAAAGTTCCTTTTTCTGATGACATTAGAAAAAAACTGCCCTCGAAACTAGAGCTATCTCCAGCTTAAAGTGCAGTTTTTCATCCTACTTCTGATAAAAATACATTATAATAGAGTATTCCGTTATGTACGAAAATAAATACAATTGCTTTCTTCTAATCCTTTTGATCAAGCTTACGATTAATCGATGCAAGTGCCTCATGCATTTTAAATAATACAATAAGCAGTTCACAGTAAATCCTTGAAAATAAAACACCTACCGCAAAAATAACAAATCCCATAATAATCGTTAAAAAGCCTAGAAATCCATTATCCATAAACATAATACCAAACCCACTAATGAATGAAGAAATTGCAAAAATGCCTGAAATACCTACACCGACCCAAAATAGTATTTTAATAATAGTCGGTGTAATCATTTTATCGAAACTGATTAGTTGTTTAAACATTTTATCCCTCCTCTACTTGTATTCATTTTCCACCATAGAAAACGAACATTTAACAGTTCATATTAACTACAAAATTCTGAAATGTCCAGATATTGTATAATACACACTATATATCCACCTTAAATTCAATTTTTCTATACGATTGATTCAAATAGATAGGACTAATTATTCACTAGTTACATCACCAAAAGCCCCTTTTCCAAGGGGCTAAATTATAATACTATAAGAGCATCCAATACATTACACCGCAACCAGGCATAAATAAGGCTCTGAAAACTTCCAACACCTACTCAGAGGAAATAGGTTAGCCCATGCGGAAACAGCATGAGCCTTGTAACCACCAATGCTCCTTAGTCCCACCTAAAACCCTGCCTTCTACTTCTTTACCAACGCGAATAACCAAAAAGTCCTCTTTCTCTTGGTCGATAAAAGAAATATAAACAAAGGAAGAACCAAGCAATTGCAAATACAACAGCACCAAGAACATCTGTCGCATAATGTGCATCTAACATCACTCTACTTAAAGCCACCGACACCATTAGAGAGATATAAATAATCGTCGAAATAATTTTAAATGCTGCACCCTTCATCGAATAAAGTGCTAAATAGATTAAAAAAAGAAATAAGACTGTTGCACGTGCCGTATGTCCACTTGGAAAACTATAGGACTGTAATTCAAACGAGTAATTAAACACTTCAATAAAACTTGCTTCATCCCCTGGACGTGCACGTTGAACGAGTAACTTCAACACTAAGTTCAAGATAACGCCACCAACTGATAAAACAAAAAAGAAAAAGAAATGGCGCCAACTTCTTTTAATTAAAAGCACCAGACCAATAATAATTGTAACAAGTAAAATAAGTTCACTTGATCCTATGACAGAGGCAATCTCTATCAACTTTTGTAACCAAGCCGCATCATTTTGACTTACCCAATCTGTCATTGTTTGATCCAGAGCGACTCCTGAATTCGCTGTCGTAATAAACGCAACAACCGCAAATAACAGGAAAAACACTGCTGATACTATTAAAAATGCTTTATTTTTTGACTTCATTTCTATACCCCATATCTTTTATACTCTATTTCATCTCATTATTTTACAAGATTCTATTTATATATACAATGATTGTTATATTAAAATTCTGGGTCATTTGTTTAACATCTAAAATTAATATAAACAAGTCCCAAATAATGGATTAGTTTTTCTAAAATAATATGGGCTCAATAATTCATTTGTCGCTAGATTTAGTCTTTTTTTGTCGATTTACAATCAAAATCCTGCTCAACAATTAAATGATATCACTTCATATCAATGCCTTTAAGTGCCCATTCCATCCTGCTTAGTAATAGGCTTCGGGTTAATTCCCCTGTGATGTTAAATACTTGCAAATTAAACTCCGGCTTTTTTTGATCCGAGTAATTCTTCCACTGCTCTGCGACATAAGCTAAATCTGTCGCTTTTATTAAGGCGACATCTGTGTCCAACTCTGAAAAAGCCTTCAATTTTTGCGCTTGAGCAACTGCCTCTTTCGTATAATCAGCTACAATAATTATAAAGAGAGTAACTCTCATTTTCTCTGATCGAATATACCTTAAAAATTGTTTGAAATGCTTATCAGGAAAAGTATATGGTTCTTCAGTGCTTTTATTATCCCATAACAAAACATCTTGCTTATTAAATTGAACTTTTCCATCCGCATTTCTTGTTCCATCCATTTCAATTAAATCTATATCTAATTTTTTCTCAAATATATACCGAGTCGCATCTTCAAAGTAATTGTCAACATGTATATCTTTATCAATAATTTTATTAATACGTAGTGTTTTGTAATCCCTTGATGCTAATTCTTCATAAAAGTCATATAAACGGGCTCTATCATCCGTTGGGTCAGTTGAGATTGGTGTAGAAAGCATTTCATAATAATCAATGATATTTTGAACCTTTTCCTTTTTAGTGCCACTAATCTTTGCCCCTTCAAGATTTCTTAAAATATCTGATAACTCCTTCGAGTTAAATACTTTCAGTGCAATTGACGGTAAAATATTATGTTCAATAATACGAGCAACCAGCGCTTCTTTTACACCGCTTACATTAAAGTCTAACTGATTTAAAATTTCTCTTAACTGTGTCACATTTAAATCAGTTAGCAGTGATTCATACACTTCATTTCTTAGTTCTCCTCCCATTTCATAACGGAGAATGCGTGCAATGTCTTTAGGAATAATATAGCGGGAAATATCATCTCTGAAACGTAAAATCAGTCCACGTGTTTGTAGATTAATTAACGAGCGGCTAATTTGTTGGTGAGTATGTAATTTATTGCCCTTTTGCGGGAATCTATCGATGCGGGTTTCTAATAAGTAATGTTCCCTTTTCGAAAGATCTAGTTCATTTCTTAAAACAGTTAAAATATTAATTTCATGCTCATTTAACGATTCATCTTTTCTCCAGGCAGCATCAAGCACAGCACTATAAATTCTTTTCACATCTTTAGGTATAAATCTATTAATATATTCATCGTCCGCACCTTGCTCTAGTATTACCCTCTCCATATCCTCAACTTCTTTATAAAGGTCAGCTTCGCTTAATATATAACCTTCCTTTTCCATTAAACACATCAGTATTAACTCATTTAATAACGTTACATCTCTTGATTCATTTCTAAAGTCTAAATAGCTTTTCACTCGTTCTTTATTTTGAAACTCATCGATATTTTTTAATATTACTTCTCTCATTTCTTCTTCCGTTTCCATGTGAACATCTTTCAGAAAGCTATCCACGGTCCTACCCAAATAAAGTTTGGACATCTTAGGTAAAATATCTTGTAAAAACATCATCCATCCCTCCACATTCTGTTAATGCTAGTTGTTGTTGTTTTCGAAAAAAACTCACTTACATATAAAGGAAATATGATAGTGAAAGATACCTAATTCCATTCTATCAAATTATATAGAGAATGATAGCTAATTGATAGAATAATTTGTAAATTAAGTTAATTACTACCCAGAGCATATATGTTACCTTTTAAATCATATCTTTTATTTGCATATTCTAAAAAAGCCTATATAATATTTATTGGAATCATTTTTGGGGCATTAGCTCAGTTGGGAGAGTGCCTGCGTGGCACGCAGGAGGTCGTCGGTTCAAGCCCGACATGCTCCATCACTAGAAACGCCTATACATCAACGTGTGTAGGCGTTTTATTATTTGTAATAATTCTAATTTATAGTACTTCTATGTCCAATTGTTACCAAGTTTTTGTTTCAATTACGTTAATTTCTTATCTTACTATCCTCTGGTTCACACTATCGCATTTATATTAATCAATAGATAGTAGCCACAGGTTTAAATTTTATATGAATTAGGCAATATAAAGCTTTACCACACCTACGTTTATGATGATATTCTAGTTTTGTACTGTAGGTGATTTTAAAATAGTAGGAAATGTTATTGGTTCACTTGACCCAATAAGTGCGACTGATCCAAAAGATGTAGAGAGTGAGTTAGCTGTGTTATTAGATGATTATTCTAATCGTGAAAACATCGAATTAGAAGATGTTGTCGATTTTCATGTAAGGATTGAACAGATACATCCCTTTGCAGATGGGAATGGACGTGTCGGTCGATTAATTGTTTTTAAAGAATGTTTAAAAAATAACATTATGCCTTCTATCATTCTTGATAGACATAGAGATTTTTATATTACAGGTTTAAAAGAATACGATACCATTAGTAAAGAACGTCTGTCAGAAACATTCAAAGTAGGACAAGACTACTCTGAACAGTTATTGGAGAAATTAAATTTTAAAGGTGATATTAATAAAGCTTTAAAAACTGTGAGGAAAAACTTTAATAGGAATAATAATTATGAACGATAATCAAGAGTCTGGCATATATACTGAACCCATAAAATTAGACTAAATATTTAAGCTGATAATTGGCTGGTTTGTTTCCGGTATTCTACCGGACTCATTCCAGTCAATTTTTCTTTTATACGTTTATGATTGTAATAATAAATATATTCTTTTACTGCATGGTTCTAGTGCTTCAAATGATTCATAAACTATGCCATAATACATCCCTTGTTTCATAATTCCAAATAATTTTTCCATAGGAGAGTTATCTAAACAATTTCCACGACGGGACATACTTTGAAAAAATCTGTTATTCTTTAGTACTTTACTAAATGCCTTCATTTGATAAGCCCATCCTTGATCCGTATGAATTGTCGTTCGATAAATGAATAATCGCCCTTGAAAATAGGGCTATAAAAATGGGTAGCAAAAGTATCCAAAGGAATGTTCCAACTGTTGAAGCACCTATGAGTAGGCGAAATTGAGATGCTACAAACTCCTGTGCGTTATTATCTGGTGCTGTATCAATTAAGCTTGCCGTAAAAGGTTACTGCATCATATTTGCCAATCTTGAAACCATTACCATTATATTAAAGAGCGATAAAGCTGTCGCAATCATCTTTACCCTCGCTCCCGATAATCTTACAGCATAGACAAGTGTTTCATTAGAATGAATGATAAAGATAAATCAAGCTATGTATATTAATTTCTTAGAAACAATATACAATATCGTATCTCTTTAGCCATTTTTTCATCAGCGTGATACATAAGAGTATAAAAGTTTTTCAATTAAATAGACCTATACTGATACAATACATCTCCTACAACTGCGCTTGATTGCTGAAACCTATAATATATCCCCACCTATTGCCCTTACAATAGGTGGAGATCTATTGAAAAAACACTAATCCTCCACAGAACTCCGTTAAAAGAATATCGTTATTTTTTCAAGCAATCTAATAAGATATATCCAAAAATGATTCCAGCGGTTGTTGCAAGTGTTGTACCACTTATTATTATTAAATGTATAGCAGGTATGATTCCTAAATACGATATATTATATATAATCAAAATCAATAGCGTTGGTAATCCAATCGCAATGAATTTAGACCAATCAAACGTCCACTTTTTATGGTCTTTAATTTCGATAATCAACTGAGGTAATCGGAACAACACTCCCATTACGATAGGGAATAATGTAGAAAACAGAACAACAGGAAATAATTTAGCTTCAGCATTTGCTAGTTCTTCTAATTGATATCTCCATTTCATACCCCAGTAAAATAAAAGACCAACCACAACTGTCCAAGCAAAAAGGGATAAAAAGCGTTTAATTAAAATCCACCTCCATTATAAAACATTTGTAATCATATGCTATTATATTTAAATAAATGGCCCGATTCGAGAACGGTATTTTTTTTGGTAAAGCGTCCGATTGTGGAATTTCATAAATATTTTACTATAAAGGTTATTATAGAAATGATACATATAAATGTACCAAGGCTAATTGTTATTTTATATCCCTTTTCTTTGTTAAGACGAGATTCAATTCCTCTTATAATAAATACGATTCCTACTAACATTGTAATAAGAAATGATATCAAAGATAAATCGGTATTCCAACGAACTAAGTTAATGACACTTAAGACAGTAGCTGTTAATGCTATAAATACTTCTACAAATAAAAAGGGCTTTTTTCGTTCTTTCCAGATTGAAAACATTTCATTTTGTTTCTGATTACTTTTCACATTCTTTGACACCCATCGCCCTCCTTCTATCAAGCGGAATCTGTTGAATCTAGTTTAGCAGTTACAACAATGCTTCTTCGACAACTGCGTCCGATTGCTTAAAGTTAATTTTTGATAAATGTCTAAAACCATTCATATGATGAATTTACTGTTGAATTTGCACTTTTTTATTCTTGTTAATTATCAAGTTAATAATTAGCCAAATAACCTGAACTATTAATGGAAACATAAATGCAATTAACAAAACAACAAAGGATATTAATTTAACCTCAGGTGTTTGAATGGCACCTGCACCATCAATTTCTCTCAGCCAAACGAAAGCCGTACCTATTGCAAATAGGATAATCCAAAAAGCATTAACAATCCACCAAAAAATCCAACTTATTTTCACTTGATCCCTCCTGTTTTTTTCAGAATACTGATATAAAACTCCTGGATACTATATTACATCTAGCCCGATTCTGAAACATAAAGTAAATTGAACATGTTAATAATCTGAACAAAGTAACAACATTGCCTCATTTTTTATATGTAATATTACGTCTCTCTCGTAATTATAATTAATCCTATCCATCCATTCACATATTTCAATCCAAGGAAACAAATCATCTGGATAATCCATCTCAACAGCAACAACTTTAAAAATCCTGTCGACTAAATGAAAAATTCGCTTATGATCATCTGTTTCTATTATTTTCATTGCCAAAAAATCAATATAGACTCTTGCACATGCTTCAAATGCCGGCTGCTCTATGCCCAATTCCTTTAATGATCGGTTAAAATAAGATTCTATTTGAAAGATATTATCAAAAGGGGAACAGGAGGAAAGAATATTGAGAGAAGGTGATGATATTTCGTTGCTTAATAAGCCATGAGACCAATTGATATAATCATGGGTTGTTACGGTGCCTTTTTGTATTTTATAAAATAAAAGATTTGTTTCCTTCATGCTTATGAATCCCCTCTGTTCGCTTCATCAGTCTTACTCCGTTAAATGGATTAGTAATTGAATAATACTTTTTTATAACCTTAACCTTTTGTTAGCTTATCTACTTCATTTCTCAAACGACCAATCTCCTTGATAAATGTTGCATAATCTTCAACAACCAAATCCAAAAACATATCGACATCATTTTGGTTATAACCTCGAAATGATTCTCTAAACTTTGCTTCAAGAAGATCGTTTACAGAATGATTAACTTGTTTTTCATCCATCATTTCACCACCTGTTTTCTCATTTAAGCTTTTATAGCAGTCTATTACACAGAGTATAGATACTTCTCTCTGGCATAAGAAAGCTTTTCATAGTTACGCTAATTCCAAACTTAAGTATTTGCACTAGGATTAGCAGCTAATGTTTGATTCCTAACTCACTATTTCTGACTTCAGTTGTTCATTGACCACACGGAAATGTGGTTATCTTTGTTCATAATGCTTATCCTTTATTCTTTTAACATTAAACTCAAGTTCTTTGGTCCTGTTAACCATCACAGCGAGTAATCGTACTCCCTCCCCTGCAGCAATAAATATGAGCCCCGAAGTTACTCCGTTAAATAGTATAAAAAAGAAAAGTGACCAAGAAAACCCACTGGTTCCAAGCAAAATTCCAAGATTCATTTTCCCCAAATAAATGCCTAGTAAAACTCCTCCAATTATTTGAATGATCCCTACTACGTGTAAAACTCTAGCAATCACATTTTCTGGTTTCAATATGATAACCTCCTTTTTTACCGAATGATAAATAATTATTTTGACCTAGACACCATTAGATATTTGGTTATCACAAGTATGCGACTTTTTAACAGACTGTAGGAATGAACATATCTTATATCCTTTAGTGAATTTTTTATTTACTTCATAATTCCGAAGTTTTTTGACTCATGATAAACTCTTTACTGAAAATCTAATAATAAACAAAAAAAGTGATACAAAAAAATAATATTACTAGTAAAAAAACAAATCCCTGTAAAACTAGATCCACTATGTTGAAAGTCTCCATTATAGTTATCTCCCTCTACCTTCTATTCTACAATTCGAGTTGTGACATAGGAAGAAAGCTCTCCTTAACAATCTATCCTGATTGAGGCATAACATTTAATATTCAACATCAACCAACTCGGCCTTAACAATTTGATATTTAACAAGTTCAACTGTTTGCCCTTTTTTATTTTCTACAGGGATAAAATCCATTGCAATGCCTGTATACTTACTACTTATTGAGCCTTCAATTCGTACATTTTTAAACTGCTCCTCATTGGACATTGTAATGTCATAAATATGATTTTTTCCGCCATCATATTTCCTCCTTTTTAATATTAGTTTCCGACAATCATGCCGTTTGCAGTGGATTCTCCGACTAACTAAAACA
The DNA here is from genome assembly GCA_026169505.1 of Pseudogracilibacillus sp. Taxonomy (GTDB): domain Bacteria; phylum Bacillota; class Bacilli; order Bacillales; family Amphibacillaceae; genus Pseudogracilibacillus. Next base: position 700 of record JAPFCO010000498.1, on the reverse strand, counting down.
TATATTCCAAATTCATCAGAAGTTAATATAATTCATCGCATCTGCGAAATAAGTAACTACTCCAGCAATAATTATTATTGAAAAAAATAACCCTATTTGAAGTTTAGACCACTTCTTTATCCATCCCCACCTTTTTCCGTAACTATCAAACCAATAAAAGTCAGATATTACAGCAACAGCAATAATTGTAATTGCTAAAAATGGACTCAGTTTAAACCCTCCCCCGATAAAAAATTTAATCTAATTAGTATAAAACCTTAACTACATTGTTTTACAATCTGTCCTGTTTATAGGATAAGGACGCGATCGCTTACAAGGCAATCACGCCCATTAACTGAATAAATAAGCTGCTAGTATCGTTAAAGATAAAATATAGAAACTTTTCATTTTACTTTCTTTCCACATAGTAATAAAAGAAACGACACCACCAATACCGAAGAATACAATTCCAACTATGTTAATACTCCCGAAAGTAAAGGCGTTTCCCATAGTAGCTAAGAAACATCCGACAACCAAAAAGCCAATTGTAAAAATAAAATTCGGTGTTTTAAAGTCATCTCTAGCAGATTTCCTATCTTCTGCGCTCATTTTAATATACTCTCTAACTACCATAAAGGTAATACAACCCCAAAATATTAGGAAAAAAGCCACAATAACCCTTCTTTCATTTTGTATAATAAATGTGCGTGTCCTAGGTGCT
>JAPFCO010000319.1 GCA_026169505.1 Pseudogracilibacillus sp. | reverse complement strand
TTATTATTCTTACCAAAAATGAAGAGCAGAATATAGAAAAGTGTATTTCATCTTTTAGGAATGTGTCGCAACGAGTTGTGATTGTCGATTCCTATTCTACTGATAAAACAGTGGAGATAGCGAAATCGTTAGGTGCAGAAATTTATGAGCATAAATTTGAGAACCATGCAGCACAGTTTAACTGGGCACTGGATAATATCGGACTTCAGACAGAGTGGGTTATGAAGGTGGATGCTGATGAGGAATTCACATCAGAGCTTGTTGATGAGATTGATACGAAACTGGACAAACTTTCTCCTGATATAAACGGTGTGATTCTTCGGCGTAGAGTTTATTTTATGGGAAGATGGATTAAGCATGGTGGCAAGTATCCAGAACTTTTGCTGAGAATTTTTCGTGTTGGACATGGAATGTCAGAAATGAAACTTATGGATGAGCATCTTATCGTTACCGACGGTAATGTCGTTACATTCAAAAGTGATTTTTCTGATAACAATAACAAGTCTTTGGAGTGGTGGACTAACAAACATAACTGGTATTCCAATAAGGAAGTATTGGATCAACAGATGAAAATTGATGTGGTGAATAGAGATGAATCTGTAGAAGAAACGTCAACATCAATGCAAGCCAAAGTAAAGCGATTGATAAAAAAACACGGTTATTATAGTTTTCCAAAGTTTTTTAGAGCACACCTCTATTTTATTTACAGATACTATTTTAGATTAGGATTCCTGGATGGTATCGAGGGGAAAATTTACACATTCTTACAGGCATATTGGTATCGTTTTCTAGTGGATGCCAAAATTTATGAATGTGAAAAAAATGGTACAAAAATGAAGCCACAAGGAGATTTGAAAGCGTAGGAGATAGTTGCTATGAGAGTAATGCAAATTACTGCTTTTAGTGGTTGGGGATGTACTGGACGGATAGCTCTAGGTATTCATAACGCATTAAAGGCGGAAAATCATGAAAGTTTAATTGCATGGGGAAGAAGAAATACAGTACCAGAAGAAATTGAGACGATAAAAATAGGAAGTAAAATAGACCAACAGATACATGGTTTATACACTCGGTTTACAGACAAATGTGGTTTTGCTTCAAAAAGGGTAACAAGAACTTTTCTGAAAAAGATAGAGGAATACAAGCCTGACTTGATTCAATTGCATATTTTACACGGATACTATATTAACTTAGAGATACTTTTTAATTACATTAAAAAACATAATATTCCGATTGTATGGACGTTTCACGATTGTTGGGCTTTTACAGGGCATTGTCCTTATTTTGATTTGATCGGATGTGAAAAATGGAAAACAGGATGTAATAATTGTCCGCAGAAAGCACATCATCCCACAAGTTGGTTAATGGATAACTCTGCGTGGAATTGGAAGAAAAAGAAAGAATTGTTTACAAAACAAAAAATGACAGTGGTTACGCCTTCTAAGTGGCTAGGTGGATTGGTAAAACAGTCGTTTCTAAAGGAGTGTAATGTTCATGTAATTAATAATGGTATTAATCTCGTAGATTTTAAGCCTACGCAGAGTGATATAGCTAGGCGTATGGACATAGAAAGTAAAAAGATAGTACTTGGTGTATCTTCGACTTGGGTAAAATCAAAAGGTTTGGATGATTTTATTCAATTGTCAAAAATATTGCCGAGTGAGTATCAAATTGTATTGGTAGGTTTATCAAAGAAACAGATTAAAGAACTCCCGCCCCCAATTATTGGAGTTGAGAGAACTGATAGTATTAGGGAATTGGCGGAATTATACACTGCTGCGACAGTTTTTGTAAATCCAACATACGAAGATAATTATCCAACGACAAATCTTGAAGCAATTGCATGTGGTACACCTGTTGTTACATATAAAACAGGTGGTAGTACAGAAGTTGTGGAAAAGACAGGAAATGGTGAGATTGTTGATCAAGGTAATATAGTTGGATTGAAAGATGCTATTATAAGATTAGAAGGACATATCTTTGCGGATATAGATTTACATAAAGTGTGCTCGCAAGAATATGCATTTGAGCAGTATGTTTCTTTATATCATCATATACTAAAAGGAGAGGTATGATGGATTTAGGATACAGAAACTCTAGAGGGACGATTATTAGTATATTTTTGTTATACTGGTTTGTTGGTATAATATTTTTATTATTATTTCCTAATAATCTTGACTTGGAGTTTGCAACAAACTATATTTACATCTTGGCATCGTATTTTTTTATTGGGGGTATTTGGGTTTATTATATTAGTAAATATGGAATATACTTGTTTGAACCTGTCACAATTGTTATGCCAATCACTTTAATAACATTTTCTGTAGAACCATTAATTTCAATTATTACTAACGACTTAGATGTTAATGGCTTCTATGTTTATGATGGATGTAAGAAAGGTACAACTATATATATATTCGCTGCGATTATCTTTCTTGTTTGTTATTATAGGGATGTTAGGTTTAATAATAATTCTAGATTGGTAGATGATGTTTCGGATAATGTGGATTTTGAAGTCAAAAATAGAAAAGCTATTGTGTTTTGGGCATATGTTTTTGCAATATTAGGTACAAGTATAGCAACTGTTGACTTGATTATGCAAGGATATAGCTTTCAGTATATTCTTTCATTGGGCACAACAGGAAGTCTTGAGATTAATGATAGTTCACTTGGTTTTTTTATTAACTTAAGATACTGCGCAGTGACAAGTATAGTGTATCTCTATATATACGCAAAGAATAAATGGCCTGCAACAGTGCTGTTGATTATTTCTGCTACTTGTATGTTTATGAGGAATAAACGAGCAGTGCTGATAGTTCTGGTTGGTGCGCCAATTGTATACTATTATATTCGTAATAAAAAAAATCCTAAAGTTAGAACCGTTTTATTATTTACAATTATTGGAGCAATTATAATTAGTGGTATGCAGTATATGCGCTACGATGCGACGACATCAGTGTCAGAGGTTAACTGGGAGGGATTTACATTCCAAGAGATTTGGAAAGGATTTTCGGGTAATTTTGATTTATATAAAACATTGTATGCGGCAGTAGTTTATTTTCCTGATAAACATTTTTTTACATTGGGTCAGCAATTAATTTTTTTAACATTAGTTACAGCAATTCCAAGAGCAATATGGCCAGGAAAACCTATAAGTATTTTTGAAACTTTAAAGGCCGAATGGTTAGGTGAAGGTGCCATTAGAGGTGCTTGGGCATATGCTCAGCTTACAGAGTTTTATGTGGAATTTGGGACTATTGGTACAATAGTATTGATGGGATTATTTGGTAAAATATGTAGGATACTTAAGAAGCTTTATTTATTCCCTAAATCTGTTCATAGTCTTGTGATTTATTCAGCAACATTTCCTATGCTGATGCAATTTGTAATAAGAGGTTATATGC
>JAPFCO010000459.1 GCA_026169505.1 Pseudogracilibacillus sp. | reverse complement strand
ATTTTAAAGAAAATGTAGGAAAAACATATCGGGACGTAGTTGATGCGTGGTATGAGGAAGAAGAAAGAAAAAAAGACCCATCATATAAAAAACAAATAGGTTCACAATTTGAATACAATCAATTTACGAGAGATTATTTTGCAGATCCCAAAAATAAAGGTAAAAAAAGAGGAGATGCAATTAAAGCTTGGAATGAAATTAAAGCACTACCAGGTAGCAATAAATATAAAGGATAAATATTTGCCTTAAATCACTATTTTAAATACGTAAAGGCTCTACAACAGCCTGTGAACGCCCCATAACTCCCAATTTTTGTATTGTGTTGGTCATGCGGACTAATTGCAAACATTTTATTTATAACTCAAAACTACTCCAATTTAACTTGACAGTTACAAGCAGCAGATTATCATCGTGTTAATAATCTACTGTTTTTATTATTCCAGCGTATTTGAAAAGATAGTCTCTTTTGTTTGCTAGGAGGTGATTATACGCCTTTTTAGAATGAATTAAAATTGCACTTTGGTTATCTTTTTTTCGTTAGGTACCCTTATTATTACCTATGGAATTCTCTTTGTTAATTAAATTACACGATTAAAAGTGGTGCAAATGCAAAATAATGATGTAAGTCCAATTATAATTACTCTGATGTGATTTATTATGTTAATCCTAAATGCTCGCGGAAAGTATGACCTTCATATTTTTTTCTGAAAATACCTCTATTTTGCATTTCAGGAACAACTAGTTCAACAAAGTCTTCTAAACTACCGGGTAATGTAGGAGGCATCAGATTAAATCCGTCAGCCACACCAGCTTTAGACCAGACTTCCATCTGATCCACGATTTTCTCAGGTGTACCTATCAGCGTGTGATGTCCACCGCCTGCATTAAGATATCCTAATAATTCTCTTACTGTAGGTTGTGTATCATTAATAATTTCTAGTATCGTTTCGTAACGTCCAACTGGACCAGTAAATTCTTCGACTGGAGGCAATTGAGGTACTTCTTTATCAATTTCCCAATTAGAACAGTCTTGTTGAATAAAGAAACTCAACTGTTTTAAAGCTGTTTCAATAGGTAATAGCTCATCTAATGCTGCTTTTTTGGCTAAAGCTTCTTCATGAGTATGACCTACATAGGTTACTAAGCCTGGAAATATTTTAATATGTTTATTGCTGTCTTCGCTTTGTTTAACTTGTTCATCTAACTTATCACGAAACTTTTTTGCTTGGTTTAAGTTCCACGACACTGAATAGACTGCATCGGCATATTTTGTGGCTAATGCAATGCCTTGTTTAGATGCCCCTGCTTGCATTGCTACTGGTTTTCCTTGTGGGCTTTTTGGTGTAGTGGATGGACCATCTACTTTAAAATAGGTACCATCGTGGTTAAAAGGTCGAATTTTTAAAGGATTGATCAATTTCCTTTCTGCCCGATGATGTAGGAACTCATTACTGTCCCAAGATAAAAATAACTTATTCATTAAAGCAGCGAATTCATCCGCCTTTTCATAACGTTTATCATGGGGAGGTAGTTCTTCCATACTATGATTTAACGCCTCCAAGTCAGTCATTGACGTAACGAGATTCCAACCAACTCGTCCTTTTGTAATATGGTCTAAACTTAATAGTTGTCGTGAAGCTGTGAAAGGATTAGAAAAAGTACTTGAAATTGTTGAAACTAATCCCACGTTTTTAGTCACTTGAGAAATAGCTGTTAAATTGACTATAGGATCAAACCAAAATGCTGGCATATCACTAGAATATTTAGCTGGAAATGATTGATTATCAGCAAAGAATACTGCGTCAAAATAACCTTTTTCCGCTAACTGTGCTAAAGATTGGTAATAAGAAATATCTCCAATACGTTCTACATTTGAGTCAGGCATTAACCATGCAGCTTGATGGTGCCCACAACCATACAGTAAAACACCTAAGTGTAGCTGTTTTTCTTTCGTTTTTGTCATTTGTTTACACCTCAATCTATATCATTATTAACTGTCTTATATACTTCGTTTTTTAAGGATTATCTATTGTAATTTAAGCTGTCAGTTCATTGTCAAACCTCCATCTACCGTGAAGTTTTGACCTGTAATACCGTTTGCATTTTCTGAAGATAAATAAGCGACCATATTGGCTACATCTTGAGGAGTGGTTACCTTCTTTAATGGTGTTGATTGAGCAATTAAATCGAACACTTCTGGTGTTGTAACAGCACTGGCGTTAGTCGTTTTTAATAATCCGCCTGAAACTACATTCGCTTTTATACCGTATTGTCCAAGTTCGGAAGCGATATTACGTGTAAAACCTATTAATCCAGCCTTAGCTGTTGTATATTCGTGGTAGGGTACAACAGGATTTTGATATAAATTAGTACCTATACTTATAATGTTTCCGTTTTTCCGTTCAATAAACTGAGATATGACACTTTGAACTACATTAAATGCTGCTTTTAGAGTACCATCTAGCTGTTGTTGATAATCATCCCAAGTGAGTTCTGTGAAGGATTTCTGTTTATTTGGATCAAATTTGAAGTCTACTAATGCATTGTTGACTACAACATCTATTTGACCAAAATATTCCGTTGCTTTTTTAATCAATTCATCTACTTCATTACGATTTGTTACATCAGCCCGAATTGCAATCGCATTCTCTTCACCAATCTCAGAAACGAGCTTCTCAGCGGCATCTTTGCTTTTATAGTAATTGATAACCACTTGAAACCCTTGTTGTGCCAATGTCTTTACAATAGTTGATCCTAAACCTCGACTACTACCTGTTATTAATACTGTTCTAGTCATCCTAACAACTCCTATTTTTTAAATTTTGATGAAACTTAAATAATAAAATGATAGATAAACTAAAAAATACGCAACCTTCCCAGAGGAAAGTTGCGTAAAAAAATAACTACATATTAAGCATAAAGCATAATCACTTTATAAGTATCTGTTAGATTTTACACTTTCCTCCGCTAGTATCATCTAGTTCAGGTTCAAAGGGTTTGAGGTTGTACTCATCTCAGTTAAATAACACCCCTAGTGCATATATTAAGTTAAATTACATGTTATAGCTTTTAGAAAATTATGTCAAGGTTAGGACTGAGAGAAAAATTTAATATTATATGTTGGGATTCAGGAGTTATATAAATATAAAAGAAGGATTGCGGAAATTATGAAACATTTGAAGGTGACGCAAGGAGCCGTTTATAAGTATTTGAACATGTCATTTAAATAAGTAAAGATTCAAACATAAAAAACCGACTTCCGCAAAGGAAAGTCGGTTTTGTTTAGAGCTTCAATTCTCCCATGCGTAAAAGCTCTACAACAGCCTGTGAACGCCCCTTAACGCACAATTTCTGTAT